>JBAXBF010000520.1:0-2183 GCA_037142095.1 Chloroflexota bacterium | reverse complement strand
CAGGAGGAATGCCGAAAGCAAGCAGGGATAGGTCACTGGGGACGTTCGGAAAAAATATGATGTCGCGCGTTTTCATCGTTTTTCTGCTGCTTGCACTGCCGATTTATGCGGACAGTGTTGTCCTGATATCCGCAGACGAGATGATCAAGCGTTCTGATTACATCGCGATCGTAGAATATCTTGGTGCGACAAGTGGAGATTTCAGGGGACCATCAGCATACCCAGGGGCGAAAGGATCAGCAAGATTCTCACGGCAAAGCACTGTGCGAGTCATCGAGAGTGTGAAGGGAGATTTGTCGGGGGACATACAGATTTTCGATGGATCTGGTCGCTGGGATGCTTTATTTCATCATCAAGATTATACCAAGCCACCAGAGGGAAGATATTTAGTTTTCTTGAAGGGCAAACCAGATTTTTTAACCGGGGTTTATGGACCGGTGTCCACAGCGCGGATTGATGGGACACGCATTGATTGGACAGAGGGCAAGCCTCCCGATAGACAGATTGTTCCTCTTGAGGATATTCTCACGCGAGTCAGGCAGAGACTACAAAAACAATGAATCCGAACAGGCTCGTGCAGTTAATCGCTGGCCCGTGAGGAGTTTCGATGAACATCAATCCGAAAATCCACCGCTCAGGCACAGGGCCTGCTGGCAGAAGAGCAGGCCGAGTGCCCTCGCTACCGATGCGTTCGATCCACCCGCCCTGCCAGCCAGCGATACCTGACGAGGGACGTTAGGCAACCACAATATGACCACCTTCGAACGCATCACTCCACTTCTTGCAACCCTCGCACTGAGCGGGATATGTGTGGGAGTAGACTATTTCCTCAAGATTGCTGGTGAGTCAGAGCGACCATTTTTAACAAAAGCATTTCTTGTTGGCGCTTCATTGTATACTCTATCCGCATTCGGATGGGTCTATGTTCTACAACATGCCAAGCTTGCAACTGTAGGGGCGCTATTCTGCGTTGTCGTTGTTGTGCTCCTTGCGCTTCTCGGAGTATATCGCTTTCATGAGTCTCTTTCAGTATCAGAGATCGTTGGACTTGGTTGTGCAGTCGCCGCACTCCTTTTGCTCGGACGATTTGCGTGATGCCGCCAGACTACCAACCAATATATTTTTATGTTATTAGTTAACGCACAAGCCGGACAAAGCAATATCCACGGAATTGGACTTATTGCTCAGGAGTTTATTCCGAAGGGAGGCAAGATCTGGCATTTCATGCCTGGATTCGATGTCTCAATTCATGAAACATACCTCGAACGACTTTCGTCACCAGCTCGTTCACAGCTTTTTTACTACGCATATTTTCACTTGGACACACGAACTTTTGTTTTGTCGAGTGATGACGACAGATTCACCAATCATTCCGATACACCCAATACCATGCCAGCAGACGATTTTACGATTGCGCTTCGTGACATCCACAAGGACGAAGAGATAACAATTGATTATAGCGGTTTGGTTGTATTGAACTTCCCTGAACCGAATAATTACGGCGTTGCGTTCGCAAAACAATATGCCTAACGAGCCAGTGGACCTAATCCCTGTCCCTTCGGGACTTTCGGCATACCTCCTGCTGATTCCGCTTCGCGGGCAGGAGGAATGCCGAAAGCAAGCAGGGATAGGTCACTGGGGACGTTCGGCAAGAAAATGAATACCTGGAGACGATTCGGCATCTTGAGTGCTTACGGATCTTGCCTTGCGGCTTTTCTCTTCATTATATCTCTGTATTATTCGCTTCCTGAGTCCGACGGCGCAAAGCAACAAGGGCTATTTCTTACTTTGCTAGATCCATTGATTTTGACTTTCGCGTTTTTTGTCGCAAGTGTTGTTGCCGCCATATACTGGCCCGTGTCGGCTATTCTTCTCAGAAAAAAAGAAATTAAGAAATCAATAATAATAATCGCAGCAACAACTGCCATAACGATAATCTTTATTACACCGATAAATCCAATGTATGGCTTTCTTGCGTCAGTTATTAGTTCATTAACAGCAATCTTAGCGTGCTATGCCTTTTTGCCTAATCAGACAAAATAGGCCGAACAAGACAGTCGACCGAATGGCGGGAAGACGCATGCTTTGGACCGCGCCGCCTCTCCGCCCGCCATCCGGTCACTTTGGACGTTAGGCGGCGTCAATAAATAAAGGTAGCAAGTCATGGTTTAGGCTGAGGCGTG
>JBAXBF010000519.1:0-2193 GCA_037142095.1 Chloroflexota bacterium | reverse complement strand
TCATCAAGGATCCCTTAAACCTGCTCTGGAACAAGATTTTAAAAAATTACCAGGGATGATCGATTCGGCTTCTCAACGGTCTGAAAAATCCCGACCGGAACAGACCAATCCTAAGCCTAAAGATGATGAACAGCCTCCTGCGAAGCCGCAACAGTTGACCCTTTTTTAGGTTGAATTTTACTCAATGAAGAAATATATACGCCATTTTATCATTTTCACCTTGCCATTGATCGTGGCGTTTTCTGGTTTAGAGTTTACTCTAGCAAGAAATTTTCCTAATGTTTATCGTACGGATAAAACGAATTTGGAAGCGAATTTGGATAAAGTTCAAGTATTGGTACTGGGAAATTCTCATCCCTGGATGGGAATTAATCCTGAATTATTTGACTATCCTGGCTTTAATCTGGCTAATCTTGGACAAGATTTATATTATGACGAGGGGTTATTCTTTAAATATGTAGATCGGATGCCAAATTTACGGCTTGTCATGATGGGCATTAGTCACCATACCCTCGAGTTTAAATTCGAGAACCGGAAAGGGACGAATTGGCTTTCATGTTTATACTTACGGGAATTTGGTATCTTTCCACAGGATCCATTTTATATTAGCAAGTTTGATTATTGTGTTTTAGCAATGATGGGTGGAAATAATCCGTTCAACAATATCCTCTCATGGCAGGAGAATGTTAATATTTATGGTTCTAATAATGTAGTTAATGCGTTCGGTTGGGCAACATTGAAAAACCGTCCGAAAATAATTAAACCAGAAGAAGCGAAAAACCGTGTCCAAGGTTTAAATTCCATGACTGACCAGAAGTTACTTACGG
The DNA here is from genome assembly GCA_037142095.1 of Chloroflexota bacterium. Lineage (GTDB taxonomy): Bacteria > Chloroflexota > Anaerolineae > Anaerolineales > DRKV01 > JBAXBF01. The sequence continues at coordinate 1,366 of JBAXBF010000519.1, read as the reverse complement.
TCAATCTGCAACGCCTTGAACGAATACAGCAGAAATTACAGCAGCGAAATATTCAGCTTGTTTTAGTTACCGTACCAGTTACAAAATACTATTTTGATAGTATCACCCCGGATCGTTATGAGCGTATGCAAAATGCTTTACGGGAATTTTCAAAGAAGTATGATGTGCCGTATTATAATTATCTCAATGACGCTTCCTTTGATTTGACTGATTTCTACAATTCAGGTCATCTAGATGTGCAAGGTTCTAAAAAGTTCACTCAGATACTTAACACGCAAATTCTCCAACAGTATATACGATAGGAAGTTCTGCTATTATTATTTATTGGTATAAATTTAAAATTTGGCAACAAGGAGATATTTTATGACTGAAAATCTCATGAAGAAAGTCTTAATGGAAAAATTTGAGAAATGTACCGCTCAAGTAGCGGTACTTGGTTTGGGGTATGTAGGTTTGCCTCTCGCAACAGTTTTTGCCCAGGCGGGTTTCAATGTTATTGGCGTTGACCCGGATAAGCGCAAATGCGAGTCAATCAACCGCGGGGTAAGTTATATTCCAGATGTGCCGACCGAACAAGTTGATCGTTTGGTCAAAGTGGGGAAATTATCTGCAACAACGGATTTCTCAGTTTTGAAAGATGTAGATGCCGTCAGTGTCTGTGTTCCCACACCACTGCGCAAGACAGGTGATCCAGATCTATCCTTTATTCTTTCGGCAACAGATGAGCTTTCAAAATATGTCCATGCGGGTATGGCAATCGTACTAGAATCGACCACTTACCCGGGTACAACACGTGAAATTCTTTTACCCAAGTTAAGTGAATGTTGTGGAGATAATCTTATAGTTGGAAAGGATTATTTTCTAGCATTCTCACCAGAACGAGTGGATCCTGGCAGACAGGATTGGACGACCATCAATACGCCTAAAGTCATCGGTGGGATTACCCAGAATTGCACCGATGTACTGGCTGCCTGGTATCGTCAGGCAATCCAGGTTGTTGTACCGGTATCTTCTGCGGAAGTGGCAGAGATGGCAAAATTGCTCGAGAATACCTTCCGGATGGTCAATATTGGTCTTGTTAACGAAATGGCGCTCATGTGTGACCGTCTGGATATTGACGTTTGGGAAGTGATCAATGCTGCTGCGACCAAGCCTTTTGGGTTTATGAAATTTACTCCTGGACCTGGTTTGGGTGGGCACTGTATTCCGATTGACCCCCTTTACCTTTCATGGAAATTGCGATCCCTGAAATACACTGCCCGTTTTATCGATCTGGCTTCGGAAATCAATAGCAATATGCCGCGTTATGTCGTTACGATGACGCAGGATGCGCTTAACGATCATCAGAAATCGATTAAGGGTAGCC
>JBAXBF010000518.1:0-2194 GCA_037142095.1 Chloroflexota bacterium | reverse complement strand
TAAATATGAAGTTGTCATCTTTTGGAGTGATGAAGACGATGCTTTTCTTGCCGAAGTGCCTGAACTGCCGGGCTGTATGGCGGATGGCAAAACTTACCAGGAAGCCTTGAATAATCTGGAAAGGATCATTCAAGAGTGGCTTGAAACTGCTAAAGAATTAGGACGTGCCATACCCGAACCGAAAGGGCGCCTGATGTATGCTTGACCGCAGGAAATTCATCGCTTTCTCTTCCTCCTTCTCCCTTTTAGGGAGAAGGTCGGGATGAGGGTTCTTAAAGCATTGAGACGAGGGTCACCATGAGCGTAGAATCCCAATAGCCGCAATTAGTATTTTCATGCACTGTCCCGCCTCTCGTGTCTCTAAGATTGTGGTAGATTACTATCCAACCCACTTCTTTATTTTGCAGCAATATGTTCTAAAAATCAAATCTTCTGCTATAATATCAGTATGAGTGAATATTCCATGATCGAATTCGGTGTAGATACTTTCGGCACGGATGAAACGATTGCTGAAATAAAAGCCCAACCTATACAGGGACTTGATGACAGATTGCTATGTATAACTGCTAGTGTGATTTGTTGTTATTGTATCCATTTTGATGAAGATAAATATATTAATTTACATCTCCATAAATGCGCCGCTTTTGATGACATTCCTTTGGTTATTTGGCAAAATGAAATTGATCATAACAATCCATACCCGGACGATAAGGGGATTCGGTTTTCTCAAATTCCTGGAAAAAAAAGAAAACAATTTTAATCTCCTCTCGTAATTCCATCCTAAACCAAATGGAATACTTGCATTCATCCTCAATTTGTTATAATATGAAGATAGCCAGGGGTGAATTCTGCCCAAAAGCACCTTTCTTGAAGGATGAAATCTCCTGAGGTAGAGAACGTGCCGCTACGCCCGGATCCAGCGAAATGCGAAGGGTATGTGGGATTTGGCAGACCCACCAGGAGATTTATTTCTTTTTCTTTGCGGTTTTGCGTATCCAGGCAGACCCTAAAGGTCGAAGAGAAGAAGACCTTTAGGGTCAAAAATTTCGGGTTGGTTGGAATAATCCCTGTGCCCCTACAACGACGTTCCGCCCAGAAAGTCGAAGCTGATTTTCTTTTGCACCGCACCAATTTGAGCGAATGCCTGTTTGAGCAGGGCTTCTTCGATGTAACCCAACTTTGCGGGTTGGATGGTGTTGTCCGGCGCATGCCCGCTTTGTAGCGCATCTGTCTGTCGCTGCAAACGCAGGCGCATCAAAAAGTCATACGAGGCTGTGATTTCATCGCGGCTGGCGGGGAGAATGACATTCTTTTCCACCAACGCGTCGAGGCGTTCCAGGGTATGGGTCTGGTTGATGCCGTGATGGAGGGCGTATAGACGGGCAAAACTGACGATGGGCATCAGACAATCTTTGATGTTCAGACCGGCATGCTCTGGACTGCCGATGCCCAGATAGAATCTGCCGAACAGGCGGCGCGGCGGGGAGAAGTCTAATGCGTTTTTGGCTAGATGGTTGAAGAACTCCGCTTGGTCAGTCAGCTCTGCCTGGATAAAGCCGCGCAGCTCCTGTGCCAGTTCGACCGCGCCATACACAGGCCGAAAATCGAAGCTGATGCAAAAATCCAGCAGCTCCTGTGGTTCCGCCTGGCAGATCCACTCGCGGAAATACGTTTTCCAATCCGCAAGCGGGCGGCACCAGCGCGGGTTGCTCGCCATGACCTGACCGTGACACAGCGGATAACCCGCCTGAACCAACCCCTGACTGACCTTATTACCCAGCGTAAGGAAATAATCGGTCAGCGGCTGGGTGACGCCTTCTGTGGGTGTGGCGAAGATAATGGCGTGATCCTGATCGGTCAACAGGGTTTGCTCCATCCGTCCCTGGCTGCCCATGGCGATGAAGGCGAAAGGTGTGGGCGGCTGCCCAAGCTCGTTGATAGCCAGATCGATGAGCCTTTCCGTGGCGGCATCGGTGATCTTGGATATCATGTGGGTGATGCTGCGCGGGTGCGCGCCGCTGTCCAAAAGCACCTTGACCACGGCGGGGGTGCGTTTGCAGCTTTGCGCCACTTCCTCGGCGTTGGCGGCGCGGGCAATTTCGCGGCTCAGTACGGAAGGGGCGTAGCGCTGAAATTGGATCAGTTCCTTATTGCGCACCACGCTGACAATCCGCCCGTTCTCATCTTCAACGGC
>JBAXBF010000517.1:0-2206 GCA_037142095.1 Chloroflexota bacterium | reverse complement strand
CTGGCAGACATGCTCAGACGTTTTGACATTGAAGCCAGAAGCATGGCGAATTTAACCCATGCCAATATTGTGCCGGTCATGGCGTATGGGAAGCACAACTACGCTCCTTATATGGTCATGCCGCTCTACAACGGCGGAGACTTGAAACGTGTGATGGGAAAGCCAATGGACTACAAGGATGCGGCACGGCTTCTCTCGCCCATTGCCCGCGCATTGGAATATGCTCACAAGAAAAATATCGTACACCGTGATATAAAACCAGCCAATATCCTTTTAACGGATAGCGGTTCGCCGGTTCTGGCGGATTTCGGCATCGCAAAAATCATCAACGAAGATACGCTTGACTTAACAAGACAGACTGGGACGGATGGCTGGATCGGTACCCCCGAATACATGCCGCCCGAACAATGGCCGAACAAGGTGGTACCACAGACAGATGTGTATGCGTTAGGGATCGTGTTCTATCAAATGCTTACGGGACACCTGCCATTTACCAGAAAAAAACCAGATGATTGGATCGAGGTGATGAACCAGCATATCACCGCTCCGCTGCCCGATCCGCGTAAATTTGTGCCGAGTCTGCCGCAGAAAGTGGACACGGTTTTGCGCAAAGCTTTACAGAAGGATCCGCAAAACCGTTATACGATGGAAAAGTTTGCCAATGAGTTGGAGAAACTGACGTTGGTCGAGTCTCCGCCGCCACCACCGACTCTGTCCATTCCCCGGCAGAAGATCATGATTGGAATAGGCGCGCTGCTTGGATTAGTTTTATTGGTTTGGTTTATGACGCTGAACGCGGCAAAGCCCTCGCTGCCACCCGCCGAGAAGCAAAATGGCGGAGTTGGCTTTGTTGTAACGGCAACCTCAACAATGATCGTGATTACCGATGTACCTACTATGAGTAATACGCCAACTTTCACTCAAACGACTGTTGCCAGTGAAACGCCGTTAGCGACCGATACGCCTGAAATGACAGCCACACCGCAGGCAGGTGCGACACGCATCTCTGAAAAAGACGGCATGGAGCAGGTGTATGTGCCGGCAGGCGAATTCATGATGGGGTCGACGCAGTCCGAGGCAGATGCAGCCTTAAAAGATTGCGGTAGCGATTGTAAAAAAGAATGGTTTGATGCCGAAGTACCGCAGCACAAGGTCTATCTGGACGCGTATTGGATGGATAAGAATGAGGTCACCAACGCCATGTTTGCCAAGTACGTGGAGACGACGGGTTATAAGACGGCTGCGGAAAAAGAAGGCTCTGGATGGGTATATGATGACCAAAATGGTAAATGGTCGGATACCAAAGGGGCAAATTGGCAGCATCCGGGCGGATCTGCCAGTAATATTGATAGAAAGACTGACCATCCGGTGGTGCAGGTGAGTTGGAATGATGCCAAGGAATATTGTAATTGGGCTGGAAAACGTTTGCCAACTGAAGCCGAATGGGAAAAAGCGGCACGCGGAGAGGATGGGAGGAAATATCCGTGGGGCAATGGGTCGCCGGATAAAAGCATGGCCAATTATAATAATAATATCAAGGACACGGTTGCGGTGGGGAGTTACCCATCGGGAGCGAGTCCATATGGACTGCTGGACATGGCTGGCAATATATTGGAGTGGGTTTATGATTGGTATGATGAAAACTATTACCAGAATTCGCCGGATCGTAATCCCGAGGGGGCGATCAGTGGGCAATACCGTGGGATGCGTGGCGGTTCTTGGGACAATGAATCAGGGGGTCTGCGCACGGCGGGCCGTGGCAGGAGCGATCCAGACGACGGGGACGGCGACTTCGGGTTTCGCTGCGTCGGCTTTTGATCCTGAAATTCTGGATTCTGAGGTGCTGGATTTCTGAAGTGGGGGTTCTAGGGGGCGCCAGCCCCCTAGCCCGATAATGGGGTGGATTATGAAATTATGGCAACCGCCAGCGGGTTGTAAACTATGCATTGATTGGCTTGTTCTGGTTTGGTGCGAATAGACTGATTGGTGAATATGAAATTGCCCTCATCCCCGGCCCTTCTCCCCGACTGCGTCCGGGAGAAGGGGGAAAGATGGGGTGGAGTCTGTGTGGCGGTTGATTGTTGTATAGGACGTCTTGTTCGAGAGGAAGTTCTGAGAGCAGTGTGGTGTTATTAACGGAATAGCCCTCATCCCCGGCCCTTCTCCCCGACTGCGTCCGGGAGAAGGGAGATAGATGATGGGGAAA
>JBAXBF010000516.1:0-2212 GCA_037142095.1 Chloroflexota bacterium | reverse complement strand
CAAACGGAAAAACGTTATAATATAGTCATGCCAGAAATCCAATTGCGCAGTGCAGACGGAAAGCTGTATTCGATCGAAGAAACTATGCAGATCGGACGGGAGAACGATTCTGCCATTAGTCTCAATGACCCCCGCGTTTCCCGCATCCATGCCACGCTGGTGGTCAAGGATGGTTTCCTGTATGTCCGCGATGAAGGCTCCTCCAACGGCACATTTATTAACCGTATCCGCATCTTGAAGTCCACTCTGATACTGGATGGTGATCAATTGCGCGTCGGGGACACCATCTTCGCCGTACGCTACCTTCCGCTTACTGAGGATGAACTTTTCCTGGCGCGCCAGGACACGGATGCTTCAAAAATAAGGAGAATGACTTACCCCGAAGTAACGGTACGGGATGTCAATGCGCTGCCTTCCAGCGAACCGTTGAACCCTGCAGAACCTCTCAATTCCAAATTCACTCTTTTTAGGGGCTGGGGCAGAGTAGGTTTATCCATGCTTCTTTTGTTGGCAGTTGCGGCTGGATTCTGGCTGCTGCCGCGTTGGCTCATCTCCGATCACTCTGCAGCTTCGCTCGATCAATCCCAAACATTTTTGGGCGTGATTGATTACGGCGGTGGTTCATTCTTCACACCCGATGGGGTGCAGTTCACGGTGCCCAAAGGGGCATTTAAACAACAAACATCCTTTCACAGTGCGCTGTCTGCCGGCGCACCCGCACTCCCCTTCCCCATCCTCCCTAAAAGTGACCTGTACACCTTCCAGCTTGCCGACGGAGAACAACCACTTATACCCATTGAGATCTCTCTCCCTTTAAGCAAAGAACCACTCGACGAGAGTATTCTGGATGCTGTCTCCGCTTACCGTTTAGATGGAAAACAGTGGCAATATCTGGGCGGAACGATCGTCGGACACACGCTGGTCTTTTCTACAGACCGCCTGGGCACATTTCGGATTGGGCAAATGCAAAAACAAGCGAACCAGAGCGAATTTCGCCCGATTTTGTTTATCAACAAGGGTGACACACCAGTGACCTTGCACGTCTGGAGAGCATGGCAGCCCTCTGAGTATAAACTGCCGGGTGGAACCGACATCTTGGGCTCCCTCACTTTTATCGATACACATCCCTTACAGGTGTACGAAAAAGACCTTCAAGGGCGCAAATTCGGATATATCAACCTGCCTTACGGCACCTATAAATCCTGGTGCCTCTCCTGGTGGGACGAGAACAGCACGCTCCAATATGCGGTCTTAAACGCCGAAAGGTCTCTGACGCTCTACACCTGCCGTTGGAGTGATTATATCGATGGACGCTGCAAACCGGAGACGATTGCGTTTAACATCCACCGCCAAACCCAAGGGGTCAGCGGCGGGTGCGCGCAAAGCGCTCAATAGATCTAATGCGGCTTATACAACCCCGCCAGATCTACGCCTAACATCCCGACTTTTAAAGAGCGTTCATCCATCGGGCTTAAATCCCGGATCATTTCCGGAGTCAAGAGAAGATGGCGGCGCAATGTCCCGAAATGTTTTTCAATGAAGTCGGTGGCTTTTTCATCCCACATCCAGTTTATTTTATCCAGTGTTTTCAAGTACAGCGGGACGCTATAGGCACGCATGGTCTTTTCCCCTTCGGCGTTAAAGAAATCATCAAAATAGGAAAGCACCAGCTCGCGAAAAGTACGATAGACTGGTTCACGGTAGCGCAGTCCGGTGAAGTTTGATTTGGCTACCGATCCCCAATAGCCGTGACGCTTAAAGATCGCCAGGACATGGTCATCATCGCGCCCGGCTTCGGGCAGCATATCAATAACGATCGGAGGATAACCGATATGGCGCAGCGCAGCCGCCGCAAACAGCCCGCCATCCAGACAGTGGGCTTTATTATCACGCAAAACACTGAGGGGGCTGCGGTTGGCGATATCTGCGCTATAAGGAATCGAGTCCAGATAAGCCTGAATCTGGGGTGGGCTGTCCAATTTTAAGAAGGTGTTACGCTGCCGGTCATCCAGCATCTCGACAAATTGTGTCATCACGTCCATAAATGATCTTCTCCCTGTGGGTATTTTGGAGAATATTATACCTTGAAACAAGGTGATCATGCGTCAAGCTATTGTTCCTACTCCCATCATTTAGGTAGAACAGCCTATTGAGTTCAGAACCAACCTCTGCTATACTTTAAAGCGAGAGTTTGGGCTTTTACCTTTTGTCT
>JBAXBF010000515.1:0-2218 GCA_037142095.1 Chloroflexota bacterium | reverse complement strand
ATTTCCTGGTCGATGGCTTCGGGTATGGAATAGACTTTCTTTTCCATGGAGGCGGCGTTTTTGACCATGTATTCTAATCCAAGGGCTTGATTTGCAAAGGACATGTCCATTACACTGGCGGGGTGACCTTCAGCAGATGCCAGGTTGATGAGTCTTCCTTCACCGAGGATATGAATCTGGCGTCCATCTGTCAGTGTGTATTGGTCTACAAAAGGACGTACGCGTTTGATTTCTTTGGACATCTTTTCAAGGGCGGGAATGTTGATTTCGACATTAAAGTGCCCTGAATTGGAAACGATGGCGCCGTCTTTCATCACTTCGAAGTGATGTTTATCGATCACATTAAGATCCCCAGTAACGGTGCAGAAGAAGTCACCGATGAGGGAAGCTTCTACCATCGGCATAACGCGGTATCCGTCCATGACGGCTTCGAGAGCTTTGAGAGGATCAATTTCGGTTACGATGACGTTGGCGCCCATGCCGCGCGCTCGCATCGCCAGCCCACGCCCACACCAGCCGTATCCGGCACATACAAAGGTTTTGCCTGCCAGGAGGACATTGGTGGCGCGGATGATACCATCCAGAGTCGATTGACCGGTACCGTATCGGTTGTCGAATAAGTGTTTGGTCAGGGCATCGTTAACAGCCATCACTGGGAACGCCAAGGCACCGTCAGCAGCCATGGCACGCAGACGGATGACGCCGGTGGTGGTTTCTTCGGTTCCACCGACGATGGAGGGAAGCTGGTCGCGGCGCTCTTTGTGGAGCGTCCCTACCAGATCTGCGCCGTCATCCATTGTCAGGTGAGGTTTGTGATCCAATGCGGCATTGATATGTTTATAATAGGTGGCGTTGTCTTCCCCTTTGATGGAGAAGGTTGGAATTTCATAATAAGAAACCATACATGCCGCCACATCGTCCTGCGTCGAAAGCGGGTTTGAAGCGGTGAGGACAACATCGGCACCGCCGACTTGTAAGGTGCGCATCAGATTGGCTGTTTCGGCAGTAACATGCAAACAGGCTGAGACACGGATTCCTTTGAGGGGTCGTTCCTTCTCGAAACGGGAACGGATCAAACGTAACACGGGCATTTCGCGTTCTGCCCACTGCATTCGATATCTGCCACCCTCGGCTAAACTTAAATCTTTGATATCATAATTTGCCACTATTTTATTCTCCTATTTCTTGTTATCATCTGGGTAAAAATCCTATTTTATCCAGGAGTAAATACATCCAAAGCGCCTAGATCATCGAAATTTTCGCGGAAACGTGTGATGAACTGCGGTAGAGAGAAAGCATATCCCTGAGTACCAGTGTTCTCCAAGCAGTAAGTAGCTGATAAAGATCCCATTTCCCCACAGAGTTTCCAGTTCAATCCCAGACTATAACCTGCCAGAAAACCGCTGCGGAAGGCATCACCTACACCAGTGGGGTCTGCGATGCTTTTGGGCGGTACGACGGGGATAAGGTGTTGAGTACCATCTACAAAGATGGCAGAACCTTTTTCTCCATGTGTAATCACCAATAAATGGACATCTTTGAAGATGTCCGCTTCGCTCAAGCCGGTTTTGTCCTGGATCAGGTTAAATTCATAGTCATTAACGAAGAGTGCCCAGGCTCCCTCGATCCCTTCGCGCAGTTGGTCCCCATTAAGACGCGGTAATTGTTGGCTGGGGTCATAGAGGTAGGAAATCCCCAGTTCTTTACATTCTTTGGGGTATTGTACCATCGCCAGGGGATCGTTGGGAGAAATCACGACAAGGTCGGGCTTTTCTTTAAGATCACGAAAAGATAATTCTGCGGCGTGCGCCATGGCACCTGTATAAAAACTGCAAATCTGAGAATTTGCTTGATCGGTGTTGGCAAAGAATGAGGCGGTGAACTCATCTGGGATGACTTTGGTGGCAGATGTATCGACACCATGCGCTTCGAGCCAGGTACGATAATCTCCGAAATCTTCACCGACCGTAGCCATCAAAAAGGGATGTCTGCCAAACAATGCCAATCCATAAGCGATGTTTGAGGCAACTCCGCCGCGCTGCCTAACCATTGAATCGACGAGGAATGAGAGGCTGATTCTTTCAATATGTTCGGGTAGAATATGATCTCGAAAATAACCTGGAAAGGTCATCAAATAGTCATACGCAACCGAACCGGTAATTACAATGTTCATTTTTCACCTTACGAATAAAGATAACGGGCGCGTTTAAACGATATT
>JBAXBF010000514.1:0-2231 GCA_037142095.1 Chloroflexota bacterium | reverse complement strand
AGCCTTTGGGGGAAGGATTATAGCAAACCTGATTACAAGTATCCATATTCTGAGAAAATAACAGAACGCGAAAACCTTGCAGCCGGGGATGACATCTACCGTGTGCTGCGCGGTGGTGCCTTCATCAGCAATCAAGTCGACCCCCGCTGTGCTTACCGCTACGGGGACTATCCAAGCAACTGGGACGCCGACCTCGGGTTCCGTCCGGCGGTCGTTCTATGACTCTGGTCTCTGTCTTCTCTGAATCTCTGGTGTCTCTGAATCGCGCGTTAAAAAAATTTTAAATTCTATTTAAAGATTATAAAAATAATTTGATAAATTGGCATTATTCTTGCAACATTATAGTTATGATCAAAGAAGAAATGCCGATTTTTACGCGAACGTTCGATTTTCTGACCTGGTTACTGCCTGTCACCGAACATTTCCCGCGCACTCAACGCCACACTTTCACCAGCCGCCTGCTTAATGCTGCATTCGATCTGCGTGAGCATCTTGAATCCGCCAACCATCGTCTTGGTCAAGAGCGTATCAGTTACCTTAATGCTGCTGATGAAGACTTGGACCGCATCCGCGTCTATCTCCGCCTGGCTGTTCGCTGGAAATGGCTTTCGGCAGGGCAGTACCAGCATGTCGCGCAAATGACCACTGAGATCGGGCGCTTATTGGGAGGCTGGAAAAAGGTTACAAATAGTTAATCTGGCAATAGGCGGAGTTTCTCCGCTTTTGCGGGGGCGTGCCCGTTGATCGCCGTGTGCTGCGCGGTGGTGCCTTCAACAACAATCAAGACAACACCCGCTGTGCTTACCGCAACAGGAACAATCCAAACAACAGGAACAACAACAACGGGTTCCGTCCGGCGGTCGTTATATTTTTTTATGCGTACGTAAGATGACTGGAAAATCACCCGTCATCTTGCCATCGCCGGAAATGGTGTGCGGCTTTAGGGCTTCACACCCGAGACAAAAAATAGCGGGGCACGTTCCTGGCCGCGTTCTGAATGGATAATCAGACCGGGCAAATATCACCGGCTCCATGCCCTGCCATCAGGTTGGTGTGGAGCCAACTTAATTATGTACGATCAACTTTGTTCCTGGATGAATCTCGTTTTAGCCTTTGACGCTGCCAGCCAAGGCAAGCGCGGTCACCCAAACGTGGCTGCCTTTGAGTACCATTTGGAAGATGAAATCCTGCGTTTGCAGGAGGAATTGTTCAGCTTTCGTTATGCACCGGGGGATTACCATAGTTTTTATATTCACGAGCCCAAACGGCGGCTTATCTCAGCCGCTCCCTTCCGCGATCGGGTTGTGCACCATGCCCTGTGCAACATGATTGAGCCCCTCTTCGAGCGTGCCTTTATTTCCGATTCCTATGCCAACCGCCGGGGGAAAGGTACGCACCGCGCCCTGCAGCGTGTAACCCAATTCTCCCGTAAATATCCCTATGTTTTGCAATGTGACATCAGGCAGTATTTTCCGAGCATCGATCATACCGTCCTGCGCGAACGCATCGCCTCTAAGATCAGTGATGCGAATGTCTTATGGCTGGTCGATAAAATTTTGGATAGCGGGGCGGGTGTATTGAGCGAAGAGTATGAAATGGTGTATTTCCCCGCAGATGACCTCTTTGCCCGCCTGCGACCGCGCGGCTTGCCGATTGGCAACCTCACCAGCCAGTTCTGGGCGAATGTTTATCTCAACCCTTTTGACCATTTCGTCAAGCGTCAGTTGCAATGTCCGGGTTATGTGCGTTATGTGGACGATTTTCTGCTCTTCGCCGGAGATAAGCGCACCTTATGGGCATGGAAATCAGCCCTGGAACAATACCTGCAAAAACTGCGCCTGGTGATTCACAAGGGGGCGCACCCGCGTCCGGTGAGCGAAGGGATGCCCTTCCTGGGATTTACCGTGTTTCCGCAGCACCGCCGTTTAAAACGTCGCCGCGGGATTTACTTTGCCCGCAAATTCCGGCGCCTCTTGCTATCCTATTCTCTGGGCGATATTCCCTTGAGTGACGTAAATGCCAGCGTAAAGGGCTGGGTCAATCATGTGCGTTATGCTAACACAATCGGATTGCGCAAAGCGCTCTTTGCGTCGCCCTGGGGCAGGTTGAATTGAGATCTTTCTGTCGCTGCATATCCTCGTAGAGTTGGTTTGTCATTTCTATCTATAGTGAAGGGTGAACAATGCGAGGATAAGAAAATTAACCACGGATGACGGAAAACACGGAAAGAA
>JBAXBF010000513.1:0-2231 GCA_037142095.1 Chloroflexota bacterium | reverse complement strand
TAAAGAGTTTTTATAATGGTTTAAAAGCAGTAGAGAAGTATTTACCGCCCAAAGGCGCGAAAGTATTGGATGTGGGTACGGCGGGGGGTGGGTTTTTGGAAGCTGCCCGTCAATTTGGGTATGACGCGGTAGGACTTGAACCATCCCGTTTCATGGTTGAGCAGGGCAAGCAGCGCGGATTGAATATTATTGCCGGCACGTTGGATGACGATCTTTTTCCTCCAGCATCCTTTGATATGGTATGTTTATGGGATGTGTTGGAACATCTGGCTGACCCCAAAGCGGCTTTATATGCTGTGAAGAAGATTATCAAAGCGGATGGCGTGTTGTTAATTAACTACCCTGATATCGGAACTTGGATAGCGACGATTGCTGGGAAACGATTTTGGTGGATCCTTTCGGTGCATCTAGCCCACTTTACAACCCAGAGTATCGCGAAGATTTGTGATTTGACAGGTTTTGAAGTATTTCATTACCAGCCCTATTGGCAGACGTTAGAATTCGGTTATCTTGAAGATATGGCAATTATCCTTAAGGTGCCTTTCAGTAATATGCTTAAACGTCTCACACCTGCTTTCCTCCAGCAGCTTCCCATTCCTTATTATGCCAGCCAAACGACGGTATTGGCGCATGTGAAGAAAATAGAGCGTGATTAAGTCTCCAAAGCTATTTTTGATTGTCCAGGACGAGACTGGGATGATGCCGGATGCCGTTGAGGACTTACTCAAAGTTTATAAAGATCACTTTGTGGGGATTATGCCTGCCTCTCCCATTTGGCATGTTAAAAAACCGCTCAAGGCGATCCAATACACTTTTAACTTGTTTGGTGTCTTTGAGTTTTTGCGCATAGGTTTTAGTCAATTCTTTAATCGACGAACTGTCGCGTCCGTTTGCCGCCAATATGGGATCGAACCGCAGCCATACTTATCACCCAATAGTACCGAGTTTCGTGATATTTTGACACAAAGTGGTGTGGATATTTTAATATCCTATGGCTGTCCGATTATTATTGGAAAGAAGACACTTGGTGTTCCGCGACTTAGCTCAATAAATGTGCATGGTTCGTATCTGCCTGATTTTAAAGGGACATATACGGTTTTTTATGCAATGCTGCGCGGTTCTCAGCGTACCGGCGCCACTGTTCACCGTATGTCGACAGAAGTGGACACCGGAGACTATTATTATCGTGAACAGATCCCGATTTCCTATTCGGGAGCCAACCGAGATACCTTGCTTGGTTTGTATAAAAAGGTGGAGCGCTTGGGTACGGCTTTATTACTCAAAACACTCCAGGATGCCTGCGATGGGCAACTGGTATCCGATCCCATGCCTTCGGGAGGCGAATCGGTAACCTTTCCGCGGTGGCAGGATGGAGTCGAATTTCGCCGCAAAGGATTGAAGTACAGGTAAATCATGCTTAATGCGATCTCTGTTGACCTTGAGGATTGGTACCAAGTGCCATTGGTGAATATTCCACAGGATAAATGGTATGAATGTAAACCGAGCGTATGCGAAGCTACTGAGCGTATTCTGGAATTCTTTGCCCTCAAAGGAATCAAAGCGACTTTCTTTGCTTCTGGCTATATTGCTGACCGCCACCCTGATTTGATTGCAAGTATCGCCCAATGTGGGCATGAAGTTGAATCGCATGGCTATTGGCATAGTCTGGCATATCTGCAGACTACGGATGAATTTATGGATGATCTTGTACGGAGTGTGGAGGTAATCAAAGCTATTACCGGACAGCGTCCCATCGGTTATCGTTCGCCTGCCTGGAGTACGAGCCGAATTCCGGATATAGCTTCATCGATACTATCTCAGTTGGGATTTATCTATGACACCAGTTTATTCCCTACCCGGAACTTCCTTTACGGTAAAATGGATTTTTGTACCGATACTACTTATCTATATAAAGATACCGGATTGTTGGAAATCCCACCGACGGTGTTTGATGTTTTCGGTTTTAAGGTGCCAGTTACAGGTGGTTTCTACCTGCGGGCGTATCCTATTAAAATTGTGAGTGCGCTGATTGCGATGCGGAATCGTATGAAACCAGTACAAATCTATTTTCATCCATGGGAAGTAATCGATAATTACCCACGCTATGCAATCCCATGGTCACATGCTTTTATCCAGTATTATCATTGTGGGACGATGCTGGATCGCCTGGATATCTTGATGAAAGAGTTTCCATTTGGTAGTCTGCGTCAAGTTTACCCTGAAATTGAGCA
>JBAXBF010000512.1:0-2232 GCA_037142095.1 Chloroflexota bacterium | reverse complement strand
TACCTCTCCAAAGAAAGAGGGCGCAACCTGGTAACGGTCTGGATTTAGGATGAACTCGTTATTCGGTAATTGGATATGTCCGATAAAGTTTTGGCTATTCATAAATTTATTTCCATGATTTTGTAGTACAATACATCGCATGTAATATATTCTCCTTGTTTTGCTATCGGGCTTTTTTTCTGACTCTCCATGGAATGATTGAGCCAGATTCACCGGAAGGAATGCATTATGATAAAGAAACCCGTTCCCCTCCCCTTAAAAAAGGCTGATGAGCTTCGCCAACGGGCTGAAGCGCTGCAATTTCAGCGGGATTCTCGCGTAATCAATCCACTTATCCACACAGATCCACAAAGACTGATTCACGAATTGCAGGTGCACCAGATCGAACTGGAGATGCAGAATGACGAGTTGCGCCAGACACAGTTGCAATTGGAAGCGTCGCACGCCAGATATCTTGACCTCTTTGACTCTGCTCCAGTAGGATACCTGACCCTTAACGAACTGGGCGTTATCCTGGAAGCCAATCTCACCGCGGCTGCGATGTTGGGCGTGCCAAGAAGCCACCTCATCCGCGACCGGTTGATACGCTTTATCCTGCCTGAGTACGCTGACACCAGCTCCCAGTGCTTCGGATTGCTCTTTAGCAGCGGCACGCCGCAAGCATGCGAACTATACATATTAAATAATAACGCCCCTCCGTTCTGGGCTCGTCTGGAAGCCAGCCTTATACAAGATAAGGAGCGTGAAACACCTCTCATGCGGGTCGTGGTAAGCGACATCAGCGCCAGCAAAAGCGCAGAAGAAACGCTGCGCGAGAGCGAAGAGCGTTACCGCTCTCTGTTTGAGAATATGGATGAGGGCTTCTCTCTTTACGAAGTGATCTACGATTCGCAGAGTTATCCCTACGATTTCCGTTTCCTGGATATCAACCCGGCTTTTGAGCTGAACAGCGGCTTGACGCGGGCGGATGTGATTGGGCGCACGCTGCTCGAGATGTTGCCGGAAACACAGCGCGGCATCATTCAGGATTACAGCCAGGCGCTCCTGAGCGGCAAACCGCTGAACGTTGAATATTATTTTAAGCCGCTTGAACGCCATATACACATCCATGTCTTCAGCCCGCGCCCCGGATTGCTCGCAACGATCTTTGAGGATATCAGCCTGCGCAAGCAAGCCGAACAAGCATTGGTGTCTTCTCACGAACAGTTAAGTTCACAGCTCGAGGAAATAGAACATCTTCAGGAGGAGCTGAAAGAACAGGCGATCCGCGATCCGCTGACCGGGTTATACAACCGCCGTTATCTGTACGAGGTGTTAGCCCATGAAATTGCGCGCGCCGAACGCGATCAGCATCCCTTGAGCGTCATCCTGATCGATATTGACCATTTTAAGAAAGTCAACGACATGTATGGGCACCAGATGGGCGATACCATATTGGTCAAAATCTCGCGCTTAATCGAAAGCAACACGCGCGAATCGGACATTGTTTGTCGTTATGGAGGGGAAGAATTTTTATTGGTATTGCCCGGGGCAAGTCTCAATGACGCCCAACAGCGGGCAGAGCAAATCCGCCAGATGTGCATGGATAAACTCTTTCAAAATCATGGGGTGGATATCCTCCTAACCATGTCGTTGGGGGTGGCAGCCTTCTCCAAACAGGGGGAACATGCAGATGAGATCATATCGAAAGCCGATAGAGCCTTGTATGTCTCCAAAGAAAGAGGGCGCAACCTGGTAACGGTCTGGAATTATGCGGAAAGCCGAACTGAAAAATTGCCAAACCCTGTCACGTAGAACCACAAGGATTTTGTATGGGGCTCGGGGTATAAACCCATTCTTATTCCATTCTATGGATCACATAGAATTGATTCAACACTTTAAAAATAGGATAATATTTATAATAATATCCTATAATATATTTATACAATATATTATTTTTAATAGGATCATGCTTCACTCTGCATTGTAAAATTGAGATGGGTATCAAAAAAGGTGGTTATGAAAAATAAATCTGACCTTCAGTCTTCAAGGCAAGCTGCTTCAAAGCAAGCTGCATCAAGCCAGGAAAGTGAGCTGCGCCAGCGGGCTGAAGCACTGCACAGTCAGCGCAATCGCCAGGAATCCCAAACACAGATCGATTCCCTAAGTTTGATTCACGAACTTGAAGTGCACCAAATCCAATTGGAGATGCAGAACGAAGAACTGCGCCAGATGCAGGTGCAACTGGAAGCG
>JBAXBF010000511.1:0-2236 GCA_037142095.1 Chloroflexota bacterium | reverse complement strand
GCTTCATTCCCGAGGTTATGCGGTTAAGGTACACAGATGCGATGGTCGGTTCTTCATCTTCGAGCATCGCTTCATGTTCGATAATCGATGCCAGGGTTATCCCTTCATAAATCGATAAATCTTGTTCCGCAATTCCCTGACGAATAGTAGCATCCACTTTCTTGTCAAAATTCTGTAAAATCGCAGTCATAAGCATGACTGGGCTAGCATCCCGTGGCAGGGTATAGGTATCGGGTAGTAAAAACCCTTCCACCGGGTATGGAGAACCATTCGCCACTATTTTAGAGTTAGCAGGTAATTGTTCCGAGAAAGAGTATCCCGGAGGACGGATACGGGCTATTTGCAGAAATGCCTCTGCGGTAAATTCGAAGCCGGAAGTCGGAATTGCTGCGGCGATTTCTTCAACCCGCCAACCGCGTAAAATATTGAAATTAATTTCCTTGGGAGTCGCGTCTTGAAGTGTAAACGCAATTTGGATCGGACTCATCGCCGCGCTTAAATCATATTTCCCAGCCTGGATGGATGTGTCCTGGCCCTTGAATTGCAGGTAAAGAGTAAATAGACTTGGGTCTTTTATGATCCCGCCAGCCTGTAAACGTTTTATGATCGAAGCAGTTGACTCATCCTTAGCGATTTCGAAAGGCATCATTGCGGCAGAAGGGTTACCGGGGCGAGATAATTCCTCCCGCTGTTGGAGTAGTTTAGCGGACAGGCTAATAATTTGCCAGGTACTTAATTTGGATGTTGGTTTACCAAATTCTTTCTCAGCTTGACCCGGTAATCCTAAAGCATAATAGATACCGAAAACGATCGCTGCACAAAGAAAAATACAGATCACTATCAGAATGGTATATGTGGAACGAATGGTTGCATTCCGGCGTGAGATTTGCAGCCGAAAATCTTGAGACATGGTTCACCTCTCTATTAAATTTCGGAAGGGCATGAATCTAAATAGGTTTGTAGTATGACGGTCGCAGCGAGATCATCCAGATGCCCGCGCCGTTGTCGTCTAAGACGTGTTCTTCCACCCATTGCCAGGCGTGCGATCCGTGCAGTTTGGGTACTATTGCTTTCGTCCCATAATTGAACGCGGATGTTCGTTTGGGTTCGAATAGCTGCCGCTAGACGTGCAGATCGTCTGCCTTCAAAAGTGGGTAAGGATTCATCGTCCAGAGCCTGACCCACAATAATCAAGGCTACTGCATGCTCCTCTGCTACTTGAGCAATAGTGGCAGCGTCAATAGGTCGCGAGACATGCTTGATGACGGTCAGCGGATTCGCGATCGTGCCGCTTGGATCGCTGATGGCAACTCCAATATTGGTTTCTCCAGGATCAATCGCTAATACTTTCATTCGTTTATTATTATTGTCATTCGAAACGGTAGGAATGGCAACCATCGCCACCAATCTGGCGTGATGGTGATTTTGGGCTGCGTTTCCAATTGTAATTTTTCACTAATTTGTTTGATAGCTTGTTCGGGGGGATAACCTCGGACTTCTTGGGCAACTTGAGCATAAGGGATTTGAGCAAGAATGTTGCGCCGGGTATGAATACGCCATGAATAAAATGCTTGTTTCGCACCCAGGGAAGCCTTTTGCTCTGGGCCAGTCAGCATCTCAATTTGTATATCTTCGCCGGACAAAGGTTTGTATCCTTCAGGCATCTTGTTGTCCAGTGTCATTTCTGCCAAACGTTGTAAATCTTCTCCGAATACTGCCTGCCCGCGAAACTCAACATGTAAGGTTAACATCAGAGGGTTGGCGGGAGTTTCTTCTGCGGGAATGAATTTTTTTTCGAGTACTTGATTAAGAATGGGGGATTGACTTAGTAAAAATCCAGGTGTCTTTCCCCCACTGAGAAGGGTGGCTTTTTGTAAGTCAGCTTGAGCTTGTTGTTGCAAGGATTGATAGAGAATATTATATAAATTATCGCGGTCTTGTGTGGTTGGAATGGCGACTTCTCGTTCTGTGCCGCCGCTTGTTGCAGCGGGATTAGAAACGCTTATCTGGAAGCCGATACCTCCTTCTGTTACAACGAGACTATCAGGAGGTAAATTTCCGTTACTGCCTGGTAATTGGGCTTGGACAGGGACATTAATCGATTGGGTAGTTTTATTATCGGAAACATAACTGGCAGCCAGATTCTCATCTCGCAGAGTCGAGAATTTAATCGCCGTTTTTCCTTCTTGTGGGAAGGTCATCACGACCGTCCCGGCTGGAATCTTGATTGCCTGGT
>JBAXBF010000510.1:0-2245 GCA_037142095.1 Chloroflexota bacterium | reverse complement strand
GTCTTCTTTTTCATCTCCGACGCCGCCTGGTTGATGCGCAATATTCAATCCAACCAGCCGCCGCATGCCCTGGCAAATCTACTCTTCTCCGATCCGCAAACCTACCGCGAGACATTGCACGCTTTACATACTTTCCAACACAACCAAACTGACATCCATATTATCCCCTCCCATTGTGCCGAGACGCTCGCGAAATACATTCCCAACAAGGAATTTTAGAAGAGATGACGGCAGTCCAGATATATACGCGCCACACAGCCGCAGAAATTCCGTGGTTCAATACGGAGGATGGGGATTATGCTCAGCGTTACCTGATACCGTTCCTGGAAAATGGAGTGCAGACCTATATCGCCAATGTTCACAACACGGAAATGGGGGTGGTGATCGCCGGTGAGACGCTTTTGCCGTTTACGGTCACCGAGTTTCACCCACAAAACTCCTATACTTGTTCCCCCTATAACCATTACATCTCTTATGGAGGTTATGAGGAGGTGCAGCGTCTCAAAAATCCGCCGCTTGAGGCGTTGATCAAGGTGAGTCTTCATCCTTTCGCCTGGCTATTACGGTATTGTGACTTGGATCGGGTGGTCTTTATCAACAACTGGCTGCTTTCCACCAACCTCTACCCATCTCTAGCCGGTGTGGATATCCACGCTCTTGCCGCGTCGCTGCCGCAGATGTTTCCAGATCGGGCGGTCGTATTTCGTTCGGTCGACACTTTCCGCAATCCAGCCCTCTATGACATCCTGCGTAAGCATGGCTATCGTATGCTGCTCAGTAGACAGGTTTGGTATATGGATCCGCAGGTTATCTTCCGCAAAGATCAGATCAAAGAAGACTTGCGCCGCCTGCGCCGCTCTCCCTATGAAGTTGTGGATGGAAAGGATCTGACCGAAGCCGATTTGCTGCGTACCATGGCGTTATATAACTTTCTTTACCTGCAAAAGTATTCCTATTACAATCCACAATTTACCGTCGAATTTGTGAAATTAGCTCAAAGTGCTGATCTCCTCCACATAAAAGCCTTGCGCCGCGCCGGGCAGATTGATGCAGTCATGGGCTTTTTCATCCGTAACGGGGTTATGACCGTGCCTTTCTTTGGCTATGACACCCACTTACCGCAGGATTTGGGGTTATATCGATTTTTGACTTTGCTGGCTCTTCAGGAAGGTCAGCGCAGCGGTTTAATCGTCCATGCCAGCGCCGGGGCGGGTGCATTCAAGAAGCTGCGCGGCGGAAAACCTTTCATCGAATATAACGCGGTCTATGACCGGCATCTACCTGCCCGCCGGCGCCTCGCCTGGACGGTGATCAAAGGGATTTCAGACGCAGCTATCCCGTTGTTTCAAAAATATGATCTATAACGATAAGATAAGGAAATCAAAATGCAAATTAACACACCTTTCAAGATAAGCGGGTTGGGTCGTTATTTGCCCGACCGTATCGTCCAGAATTCTGAATTGGAGACGATGTGTGGCATAGCGGAGGGTTGGGTGGAGAAGCATAACGGCGTGCGCGAGCGGCGCTGGGTCACCCATGAGACCAACTCCTTTATGGGCGCTCAGGCTGCCCGTGAAGCGCTTCAGGAGGCAGGTTTGGAGATCGGCGATATAGATCTGATCATCAATGCCTCGGGGACAGCCGAACAAGCCATCCCCGATACTGCCGCGCTGATCCAGCGTGAATTGGGCTTGGGCAGCTCGGGCATCCCTTGTTTGAGCGTGCATGTTACCTGTTTGAGCTTCGTCGTCGCCCTGGATTTATGCGCCAGCCTGCTTACCAGCGGTCGTTATAAAAATATCCTGGTGGTGACTGCGGATATCGCCTCGGTCGGGGTTAATATCCAGGAACCCGAGTCCGCGACGTTAGTCGGTGACGCCGCAGCGGCGGTCGTGGTTACGCGAGGGGAGGCTGGCGGTGGTTCCATGCTCGAACATGCCCTGCTGCGTACCTATGGCGATGGCGCCTATCATACTGCCATCATGGGCGGTGGTTCACGCCGCCATCCTAATAATCCGCTCACCCGTCCCGAAGATAATCTCTTTCACATGGACGGGCTGGCTGCGCTGCGCATGGTCAAACGCCATGTCTATTCCTTTTTGGATGAACTATACCCGGGTCTTTCCCATGGGTTGGGGGATATCGATATCGTTGTCCCGCACCAGGCAAGCCGCATGGGATTACTCTTGCTCAAACGTTTTGGCTGGCAGGATGAGAAAATCCTGCATACGCTGGAATGGCTGGG
>JBAXBF010000509.1:0-2247 GCA_037142095.1 Chloroflexota bacterium | reverse complement strand
AGATGATAATAGGCATCGATTACGCTTTCCTCCTTGTCGCGAGAAGGGTCTCAGCATGGACGATTGAGGTAGGCTTCCTGGCTTCGGTGGTAATCACCGTTTACAGTTGCGGCACAGCACTGGACTTTCACCAGTTTCCGCCTTTATACCCTGGCATCCGGGCAATCGGGATACCTCAATACAAGTTTTGATTAATTTATGAACGTACTCTCAGCGCGGTTAAAAGCACTAAGCGGAGACTAAAGACTTTGCCAGAGCCGCGGCGCGGCTTGCATCGGGAGCGTAACCATCTGCGCCAATTTCCTTGGCATACTGGTCGGTCAGGGGGGCGCCGCCTACCATGACTCTCACCTGGTCGCGAATGCCGGCTTCTTTCAAGGCATCGATGGTTATTTTCATGTTCGGCATCGTGGTAGTCAGCAGGGCAGACATGGCGATGAGATTGGCACCATGATTGCGCACACCCTCGACGAATTTCTCAGGGCTGACGTCCACTCCGAGATCAACGACTTCAAATGCTGCGCCTTCCAACATCATGCACACCAGATTTTTGCCGATATCGTGTAAATCGCCTTTAACCGTACCTGCCACGACCTTACCGACGGCTTTGAAATCTGCTTGTATCAACAAAGGTTTGATGATTGCCAGACCGCCTTGCATTGCACGGGCGGCTACCAGCATTTCAGGAACGAAATATTCGCCGTCTTCAAACATCTGACCGACCTTAGCCATTGCCAGAATCATGGCTTCATTGAGGATGACCCCCGGATCGATCTTGGCGTCAACGGCTGCCTGAACCTTGGCTTTGGTTGTCGCTTGATTCCCGTCAATAATACTGTCATAGATCTCTTTTAGAACTGGTTCCATGCTGCTACCTCCTTAATGAAAATATTTATTAATAGTTATATTATATACTTATTAGACAGTTATAACCATCCGAATCTTATCATGCAGGGTACAAAACGTCAATCCAATGAAATGTGAGGAAGATTGCTCATTCATGCGAAACCAGCCAATCCAGGGCTTCCGCCCGGCTGTTGCAGCTTTTTAATTCACGGCGGGTGAGGAAGATAACGGTTTGTAATAAGACCTGGCGTACACCTTCCGCCCCAACCACAGCCGAGGCTTTGATGAAAGGCGTATTCTTTTTCACAAAGTCTTTGATTGCCTCGGCGACTGGTTTGTTGTAGGTTGCTCCGCTTACATCGGTAAGAACCAGGCAGCTTTTGGGAGGCTTTTTTGAAATAAAAGTGATGGCTTCGGGAATAATGGATGTAACTACATCGGGTTCAGCGTGGGAAAGATCTATAACGATAATCGTTTTACTTTTATAGGTGATTTCTTTTAATCGATCGGTCATGGTTTTTCTCTCCTTTCATTGGTCTTTCTCTTTTTAAAAAGCCGTTTCGCCCAGATATTATAATCCTTGTTAAACAAAAGGCAATGTGTATTTAAGCATATGTTTCATAATAAGACCAACAGTTTGCGATTGGGGCTTGACGAAGTATAAGGGTGGAAATTTCAGGCAAAATCGCCAAGACCAAACATCAAGAGGAATCCAGCCCGGGTCAGTTAATGGCTGCCCCTGAATCTTTTAATGAAAAACCAGCAAGCGAATTTTTGGGCATTCCGACGCCCGGCAGCAGTTCGAGCGGTTTCGCTTATACCATCTATGCTCTTTCGGCACAGCCGCTATTATCGGTATCCGCTTCACAGGTCGACCGCTCTACATTGCTAAAAGCCATCCAGAATCGCACGCTTGCCAGTGCAGAATTGCATGTAACTTATACCAGAACGCAGGCGGATGGCGGGGGTGACTCGGCAAACACGGCTGGTATGACGGCGCCTGCTAGAGGAGGTACACCTCCTCAATCCGCCATAGCGGCTTGTGCTGACAAAAAGGAACAGACTGCCTGCGAATTCACTTCCCAAAGAGGAAAAGAAACTGGGGTTTGTGAGTTGGTTCAAAATCAATTGGCTTGTTCGCCTCCCAAGGGTGCGCCGAACGGAAAATGAGAGATGGTACACAATCAAAATCATTCGTAGACGGAAGCGCATGAAAAAACTGCTTCAACTGTGGAAGAAACTCACTTGGTAGAAAAATACCGTATTCTTACGGTTTTCCTGTGGAAGAAATCTTGTTATAATGAAGAGAATGAACATTAAAGCTAATTGCTAAACAGGAGCGTATTAAATGACCAATATCAACGATTTACTCAACCAATGGCAGCAATCGCTCGAAGAAGC
>JBAXBF010000508.1:0-2247 GCA_037142095.1 Chloroflexota bacterium | reverse complement strand
ATGCTACAATAATGAGCCATGACTGAAACTATTCAGATTGACCAACTTAGCAAGACGTATCAGGTCTCAGAGCGCGAAGGCGGCTTCGGCGCGTCGCTGCGCGGCTTTTTCCAACGCAAGTACCGGGATGTCAACGCTGTCCAGCAGGTCTCTTTCTCGATCGAGGCTGGAGAAGTGGTCGGCTTTCTTGGACCGAATGGCGCCGGCAAGACCACCACACTCAAGATGCTCTCCGGTTTACTCCACCCAACATCTGGCAAAGCCCGCGTGCTTGGCTTCACTCCCTGGGAACGCAGATCCGAATACCTGCAAGTCATGACCCTGGTGATGGGGCAGCGCAGCCGTCTTTCCTGGGATATTCCCGCGGCTGACTCGTTCCTCCTCAACCAGGCGATCTATCGCATTCCGGATCACGAATACCAGCGCACCCTCAAGGAACTCGATGACCTTTTAGAGCTTGCCCCGCTCCTCAAAAAACCTGTGCGCAACCTCTCCCTGGGTGAGCGCATGAAAGTCGAACTCGCTGCCGGTTTGCTCCATCGTCCCAAAGTGCTTTTCCTCGATGAACCGACCATCGGTTTGGACATCACCGCCCAGGCGCGCATCCGTGATTTCTTGCGCGAGTACAACCGCCTGACCGGCGCGACCATCCTGCTCACCAGCCACTACATGGCGGATGTTACCGCCCTGTGCGAGCGCATTGTCATCATCCACCATGGGCGGCTCAAGTATGACGGCAGTATCACTGACCTATCGCGCCGTATTGCTCCCTTCAAACTGATTGGCATTGAACTGCGTGATCCCTGTCCTTATGATCTCAGCCAATACGGTACACCGATTTCCACTGACAGGGGCGAGGAAGATAATGGTTGTAAACAATATGTTCAGGTCTCCGCGGCTGAGGTAGCTTCCATCACTGCCCGCATGTTGGCTGACCTCCCCATCCACGATCTGACCATCGAAGACCCACCCATCGAGAGCGTTATCGAGCGGGCTTTTCAGGAATAATCCTATGCTAAAAATTTACCTGCGATTCTGGCAGGTCAACTGGGCTGAACAATGGCAATATCGCGCCAACCTGCTCATGTACCTGCTTTATTGGATTGTCTCGCCCATTGTCTACCTTGCGATTTGGGTAACGATTGCCAACAGCAAGGGCAGCGTCAATGGTCTGACCGCCAATGACTTCATCACCTACTATCTGACTCTGCTGTTGGTGAACATGCTTACCGGTGAGATCACCATCTATCTCCTCGCCTCAAAAATTCAAGACGGCACCCTTGCCGGTGACCTGCTGCGTCCGGTGCATCCTATCCTGACCAGCTCGCTCGTTTATAATTTCACCATGAAAGCCCTCAACCTGATTTTCTTCATTCCGATCTGGTTGGTGCTGTGCCTGCTCTTCCGCCCCGATTACAGCAGTGTTACACCCACCTCGCTTCTTCTTGCGCTGCCCGCCATCCTGCTCGGTTTCTGGTTGAGTTTTCTATTCGGAGCGATCATCACCTGTCTGGCTTTCTGGACGACGCGGGTCTATTCGATTTATCAATTTTTCTATTTGGTGATTATGCTCCTTTCTGGTCAATTTGTACCCCTGCAGCTCATGCCGCCGTCCATTCAGGGGATATCACAATTCTTGCCATTTCAGATGTTCTGTTTCGTACCGATCGAGATCATCCATAACCGCTTGCCTATGGACGTACTCCTGCGCGATTATGCCATTGCTCTGCTATGGTTGGTCATTTTCTATTTTCTCTTCCGCTGGGTTTGGCGGGAGGGGGTCAAACGTTTCTCTGCGGTAGGAGCCTGAGCCATGCATACCCTGCGCTTGCTTTCCGCCTTTTTCAAAGTCAACGTCCAGATGGCATTGGCTTACCGTGTCGATACGATTGTCAATATCCTGCTCGAAATCTTCGTGTTGGCGTGGGAAATCATCAGTTTGAGCATTATTTTCAGCAACACCCAGACCCTGGGCGGTTGGAATCTGGGTGAGTTGGTCGTCCTGCTGGGTGTTTTCCACCTGGTGAACGCCTTGATGAACGTTCTCATCTGGCCCAATACCGAGAAGTTTAATACCAGCGTGCGAGACGGCACCTTCGATTACACCCTCCTCCAGCCTGCCGGCAGCATGTTCCTGGTCACCTTCTCCCGCATGGTCATCTGGCGCATCTGGGACCTGGCTCTGGGTGCGGTGCTGATCGGCATCGGCATACGTATGAGCGGGCACGCCGCTACGCCTGCCAACCT
>JBAXBF010000507.1:0-2258 GCA_037142095.1 Chloroflexota bacterium | reverse complement strand
TGGAAGGATAAAGGAATGGGTCAGTCGACGTGTACAGTTCTCAGACAGCGAACGGCTGACGTTATCGCTCTTCACTGCTGAGAGGGCATTTCCCATCGTCCGCGCGGTACCCAGAGCCATTATGCCGTAGATTCAAGCAGACGAATATTAATAGTGTGCCACCGCTTCAGTCACTGAACTAAACGGAATCTACTATAACGATCGCCGCATTCGTTGTTATAATAACCTCGTCTAAAAAAAGGAAAAACCATGAAACCAATCTTAAAACACCTCTTGCAAAGCACGATTCTTGGATCAGTCCAAATAGCCAGCCTCTTTTTATTAGAGAAATTTCTACCGGGTTTCTCTTATTCTTCGGTATTATCCGGCATCGGTTTAATCATCAGCTTCGGATTCGCCCAATCGATCTTCTGGTGGGTGTTCATCCATTTCTTTGCTGGACTGCCCGCCTGGATTTATCCAATGGGCACTTTCTTCTTAAGCAGTTGGGTTTTCATCTGGATTGGCAGACTCGTGCCCGGGGTTTATATCGACAATGTGTTCACAGGTATCTGGATCAGCTTGATTTTAACCGCAGTCAGCGCAATTTTAAGCGGTTTACTTTCATTGGATGAAGACGCCCAATTTGACCTCAATATCACCCGCAAAATGGTGGCACGTTACGGCAAACCCAAACAAACAGACGTGCCGGGTTTCCTCTTCTTGGAAATCGACGGTTTGAGCGAAGCGATTCTCCAACGCGCTCTCGATGGCGGTTTCATGCCGACCCTCAAATCCTGGATCGATGCTGGTACGCATCGTCTCACCGGCTGGGAGACAGAATTCTCCTCTCAAACCGGCGCCATGCAAACCGGTATCTTACTCGGCAACAATGAGAATATCTCCGCCTATCGCTGGTGGAGCCGCGCACAGAAAAAGGTGGTCATCTCCGGCAATCCGCTGGACGCTCGTAAAATTGAAGGTCATTTGAGTAACGGCAGAGGGTTGCTTGCCGGCGGCGGCGCCTCACGCGGCAATATGTTCTCCGGTGATGCAGAGGAAAGCATGCTCACCTTCAGCACTTTAATGAACAAGAGCCGCCGCATGGGTCCTGGATTCTATATGTTCTTCTTCAGCCCTTATGTCTTGAGCCGTCTGGCAACCCGCTTTATCGGTGAAGTGATCATCGAATGGACACAGGCTTTCCAGCAGCGTTGGCGCAGAGATCCATACCGCATCAGCGCTCGTAACTGGATGTACGCCTTCATGCGCGGTTTTATGGGACCCTTTCTGCAGGATTTGATCACGTATATGGTGATCAGCGATATGCTGCGCGGCATTCCCGCCGTCTATGCGCTGTATGCCGGCTACGACGATATCGGTCATTTCGCCGGAATGCAGTCATCCGAAGCGTTTCAGGTGCTTCATGAAACCGATCGTTACTTTGCGCGCATCAAAAATGCGCTGGCTTTCGCGCCGCGGCCTTACCATATTGTGGTGCTCTCCGATCATGGGCAGAGCAGCGGCTTGACCTTTGAGGCAGCCCATGGTCTGACCCTTGAAAAACTGGTGCAAGGACTGATCCATCCCACCTCAAAAGTCTTTGCCAAGTTGAATACGAATGAAGCCTGGGATAATCTCAACGCCGTTTTTAACGAATCACTCCATCCCGACACGCGTACGGCAGGTGTCTTGCGCCGCATGCTTGCTAGCAAGACCCGCGACGGTCTGGTCAACCTAAAACTTTTATCTGATTCGACTGAAGATCCGGAAATCCAGTCAAAAGGGAAGGATATCATCGTACTCGGGTCAGGCTGCGCCGGGATGATTTACTTCGCCGCCGCCAGTAAAAGAATGACTTACGAACAAATTCAGGACGCCTATCCTGACTTAATCCTGGGACTGGTCAGCCATCCCGGGGTCGGCTTCGTGCTCGTCAAATCGGAGCAGAACGGGGCGCTCATCCTGGGCAAAAAAGGGATTCATTACCTGGATGATGGCACCGTGGAAGGGCAAGACCCCCTGGCAGCCTATGGGATGAATGCGGCAATGCACCTAAAGCGGGAAAGCGGCTTCGAGGACTGCCCAGACCTGGTAGTGAACACAATTTACGATCCGGATACTCAGCAGCAATGCGGTTTCGAGAACCAATCGGGACACCATGGCGGTCTGGGGGGAACCCAAAATCACCCCTTCATCCTCTACCCCGCAAATTTTACGCTTAACGAGACAGCCATCATCGGCGCAGAGTCGGTCTACCATTTGCTGCGCGGCTGGCG
>JBAXBF010000506.1:0-2265 GCA_037142095.1 Chloroflexota bacterium | reverse complement strand
AAGAAGCCGAGAACAGTCTACGCCGCTTGGGAGTAGATGTCATCGATCTTTATCAAATCCATTGGTCTGCGCCCGATGAGGATATAGAAGAAGGCTGGACAGAAATAGCAAAATTAATCGAGGAAGGAAAAGTGCGCTATGGTGGTCTTTCCAATTTCGATGTCAGTCAAATTAAACGCTGCCAAGCCATCCATCCCATAGCTTCTCTCCAGCCACCATACAGCATGTTGGAGCGTGGTATTGAAACAGATTTAATCGATTATTGTGCTCAGAATGCCATCGGTATTGTAGCCTACAGTCCGATGGTTTCCGGTCTGCTGACGGGGAAATTCACGCATGAACGACTGGCATCCCTGCCCAATGATGATTGGCGGCGTGACAAGGGAGATCATTTTCAAGAACCTGAATTCAGTATAAACCTTGATCTTGTGGAAAGTCTTTCTGCCATCGCCAAACGATATAACCGCAGCGTGGGTGAACTGGCAGTTGCCTGGGTGCTGCGAAAGCCCCAGGTAACCTCTGCAATCGCCGGTGCCCGCCGTCCAGACCAAATCACTCAAATTGCTCCAGCGGGAGATTGGCCATTATCAACACAAGATCTCGCCGAAATCGAGGCTTTATTAAAACAACGCGAGGAACGGTTAAAACAAGCGTAACTTGAGATTATCGCAAAAAAATATTTGGATATTCTGCTAATTTTATATTACATTATGGCAACGAGGAGTATGTTATGGGATTGAAGCATGACCACTGGATTCGTGAAATGGCACTGAAACAAGGAATGATCGAACCTTTTGAGCCCGCTCAGGTTCGCGACGGTGTTATTTCATATGGCGTATCCTCTTATGGATATGACGTGCGGGTTGCAGATGAATTTAAGATTTTTACCAATGTTTATTCTGCTATCGTCGATCCAAAACACTTTGATACCCGCTCGATGGTGGATTACCAGGGTGATGTTTGCGTCATTCCTCCGAACTCATTCGCGCTTGCCCGCACTGTAGAATATTTCCGTATTCCGCGCTCCGTGTTGGTTTTGTGTTTGGGTAAAAGTACTTATGCTCGCTGTGGAATCGTGGTTAACGTAACGCCGTTAGAGCCAGAATGGGAAGGCTATGTTACGCTGGAAATCTCAAACACAACCCCTTTGCCAGCAAAAATATACGCTAATGAAGGACTGGCACAGATACTTTTCTTCGAAGCGGATGAGACATGCGAAATATCTTACGCCGATAAGAAGGGGAAATACCAACACCAGCAATCAATTGTTCTACCCAAGATTTAACGCATCAGACCCTGGCAAAGGCATAGAATGTAGGCACGAAAAGAATGCGCTCACCGCGTCGCCAGGCTTCTTCATCCGCACGCCGCAGGTTTCTCAAAGTATCTGCGGCTAACAACTCCTGCAAATCATTTTCCAAGACAGACCATTCCATCGCTTGTTCTTTGAGGTCTGGTGATTGCGTCCATTGACCACCCAGCACACCGGTTTCAACAGCATGGAAGCCTACCTGGTGCATTAAACCGCCTAATTGACGACCTATCAATGGATCGGCTCCCTGGCATAACAACGCCTTGCTCTGCAATTCTCCAAGTGGGTGCAAAACATCAGGATAGTCGATTCGTCCACCGTAGTCCGGTTCCGCCAGAACAAGCACAAAGCCGCCCGAGCGGGTTACCCGCCTCATCTCTGCTAAAGCTCTTATAGGATCCTTTAACCAGAGAAGCAAAAAATGACATAAACTAACATCGAAGAAAGCGGTCGGGTATGGAAGAGAATAGGCGTTTCCCAGCGTCAGGCAGGCACGAGGTGCATGTTTCTCTGCCTGTCTTAGATGGTCATTATTGATATCCAAACCATTAATGGAAGGGGTGGGAAGGCTCGTCCATTCCATGAGGAGCGCACCCGTGCCACAGCCAACCTCAAGAATCCGCTGTGCCTTCTCAATTTCGCAGTGCTCATAAAGATAGCGGCGCAGGTCTTTCGTCCACTGTGCCTGCTGCAGGTAGCGAAGATGCCAATCCACCATAGTCAAGTTATTGTCCAACATATTCAAGTGTGGTCAATGTAAGTCGTTCATAAAATATCCGTCCCTGATCATACCAGAGGTATGTAACTGATTCTATATTCCAGCAAAGGATCCGGTGTCTCGATGGCTGGCACATGATTCTGCCACTTCCCATTAAAACCCAGCGCTCTCGCTGAAAATTCAAAGTGGCACATGGCAATACCCAAATCGACGCGCTGCAGGTCTGCTATATCAA
>JBAXBF010000505.1:0-2273 GCA_037142095.1 Chloroflexota bacterium | reverse complement strand
ACATGCTTTATCTCATTGCCAGGATATGAGCATGGTATGGCGGAAGAGAATCGATCTTCAAGCAGCCATTGTGGGATGTAAAAGGTTGGTGCGGCTCCAGCAGGTCGATAAAGGTTTTTCCATCATGCTTTGATTCGAGCTTCAAAGAAAGGTCAACTGCCTGATTGGCGGCGTTGATTGCGACCACGACGGTTTCTGCGTGAAAGCTGCGTGAGAATGCAAGTTGTTCGTGAGAGACATGCAATGGACGGTAGTCTCCATAGCGCAGGGCGGGTGTTTCATGGCGGATGCGGATGAATTGCTTGATCGCCTGAACCAGCCCGGGGACGGGAGCATTCTGCTCTAAATTTGTTCTCTCCAGCATGGGACGCAAGGAGCGGTCATCGTGCGCTTCTTTAATGCCTGGGATGCCCCATTCGCTGCCGTAATAAATGGACGGCACACCTGGCATGGTAAAGAGCAGGGTATATAATGGATAGAGATGCTGCGGGTTTTTCAGGGCACTGGCGACCCGGGTAACATCGTGATTATCGGCAAACGTGTATAATGGCAGCCCGCGGTAAATGCCGTGTTCGCCAAATTGGCGGTTGAGGGCGTACGCAATCTCAAAATAATTTTGGTCATTCAGGCTGGAAAAAAGCCCCTTATAACATTCATAGTTGGTGGTTGAATCCAGAGTCTTTGGGTTTGCCCATTTGCGGTAATCACCGTGGATGACCTCACCCGTCAACCAAAAGTCGGAGCGCAAGGAACGGCAGAAACCAGCCAGATCGCTCAAGAAATCGAAGTCGATCACATCAGCCGCATCCAGACGCAGCCCATCGATATTGAATTGGTTGATCCAGGAGCCTACGGCGTCAAAGAGGTGTTTTCGCAGGTCTGGATGGTGCAGGTTTAATTTAACAAGATTGTGATGACCATTCCAACCGTCGTAAGAAAACGGATCCCCATAGGGACTGCGCCGCTCGAAATTAATCCCGCTGAACCAGTCGCGGTAAGCAGAATGATTCATGTTGGCTTGCAGGTCGCGAAATGCCCAGAAATCCCGCCCGACATGGTTGAAGACGCCATCCAGGATGACGCGTATGCCGTTTTCGTGAAGGGTGCGGGTCAGAGCGGCGAGGGTTTCGTTGTTTCCCAGACGGCGGTCGACGCGGTAATAGTCAATCGTATCATAGCCGTGTGAGCTGGATTCAAAGACGGGACCCAGATAAAGGGCGTTAATCCCCAGATTTGACAGGTGACCGATCCAATCGTTAAGCTGATTTAAGCGGAAATTGTCTTCTGCTTGAAGGTCATTGGTGGGTGGCGCACCGCATAAACCCAATGGGTAAATATGATAAAAAATGGCATCGTTAGCCCAGTTTGTCATCGTTAAATTCTCCTTTGTACATACCGGTAAGTATAATAATTTGACAAAAAAACTCCTGCTTATGAGTAAATTCCATAAGAGAATTGCTTTACTGCTTGATAAATAATCGCTTCCTTCAGTTCCAAATAATTGTTAAGCGCCAAGCCGATATACGTATTGATCATACCGATAAAGGTGGCAGCGTAGGCTCGTTCCCGTCCGCGCATGTTGCCGTGATCATCCGATGCCCGAGCGAACATCTCGACGACCATCTTTTCTTGCTTTTCGTGGAGTGCCGCGACGACCCCAAAGGCTTCGTTGGAAGGAGGGCTGAACCACAGGGCTAGCAAGAGACGGTATAAGGTAGGTTCACGCGTGGCAAATCCAAAAAAAGCAGACACGACTTTCTGTAGATTTAGCGGTAAATCTCCCGAATAGGCTATCGTACTGGCAAGTTCAGTCATAAACACAGCACAACCCTCGTTAACGAGGGCTTCCATTAACCCGCGCTTACTGCCGAAGTAATGGTAAAGCGTTGGTTTGGTGATTTCGGCTGTATCGCAAATCTCTTGCACACCCACGGCATCATAGCCGCGCGTCGCGAATAGTTTTAAAGCCTGGTGTAGAATATTAGCGCGATTATCCATAGTTTGTTCATCTACCTGAAATTTATTTTATTGCTAATAAGATAGATTGGTTCTATTATACCAATCGGTATAATAATTGTCAATAGGGTAATTTGTCTGAATTGGGAATATGTTATTTTGGGGTTTTGATTACAAAGCCTGGAATAGGGTTATAATGAGTGATGATATTCTGGGCTGTGAAGGTGCGTCCAAAACATGATCCTTGACCAATTTGGCAGATCCATTCGTTATTTACGCCTCAGTATTACAGACCACTGTAATTTCCGCTGTCTGTA
>JBAXBF010000504.1:0-2276 GCA_037142095.1 Chloroflexota bacterium | reverse complement strand
GGATAACAATTAAAGAGAATGTTTATAAAAGGTTAATCTATTGGGGATGCTGGAAGACCCTACGTTTTATGGTGAGATTCCTGGTTTCCGCGGCGTTGTCGAATGCCGTAATACTGGAAGCGTGTCTCGAAGAGTTACAAGAAGTTTTAGAGGGTTGGATTATTTTAGAGCTTCACTTAGGACATTCGATGCCTATAGTAGACGGAATTTAATAAATTCAAATTTATCATTCCAAATCCACATGAAAGGTAAATCGGGCGCGATCTGCTCATAAGAATACTACACCAGGCTAACATATCAAAAGAAGAATGGGAAAAACTTTAGGATATGACATGCATGATTCATTGGTAAAATGTTAATAACATCTCATAAGCTGATTACTATCGGATGTAATTTTCCTATATTATGTGGCAATGAGAAAAATACGGCGCTCTGGGGACGGGAAGACCTTCCCCGCAGAAACCCAGAAACCAGGACCCAGCCAAAACATCTTAAGACTAGCGAGCACAACGAAAACCAACATTATCGTCCAAGAATTCTGGTATGTCACTATCGCGATAAGCAGTTCGCAAACTCCACGAATCATTGAACCAAGACCCGCCGCGTAATCCGCGACTCTGCCCATTTTCAGGTCCTGATGGGTTTTTAACCGGCGAATTTTGATAATAATCTTCAGCATACCAGTCATTCACCCACTCCCATACATTGCCTGCCATATCCAAAACGCCATAAGGACTGGCACCTTCCAGATATTCGCCAACCGCTGTCGTCTCCCCTTTACATACCTGATTAAACAACTTCCCTTTATAATTTGCCCTCTTACAATCGATGCCCTCACCCCAAGGATAAGTCCGTCCATCTGTTCCTCTAGCAGCCTTCTCCCATTCCGCCTCGCTCGGTAGTCTTCCTCCTACCCATTTACTATACGCTTGGGCTTGATGCCAGTCCACATTTACAACTGGATGGTTGGCATATTTTTGGTTGCCATAGTACGTTGTGTCGTTCGGTTTGGTACAGGCTCCCGCTTCCACAGCATTGCGATACGTGGCATTCGTAATCGGGGTGAGATCAATCCAAAAGCCATCCAGATATACTTCGTGTTGCGGCTTTTCATCATCATACGCATCCTTATTGTTATCTTGGGAACCCATGCGAAACTTGCCCGCCGGAATATACACCATAACCATCCCATCTTTCTCACGCACGCGGGTTTCACCGGCTTGCGGTTCTTCATCAGATTCGGGTAAAGAGGATGATATAGATGCCACTTCCAGCTTACCAGAAGGATCCTGCCTTGCTTCTCTACTTATTTTGCGAAGCTGCGCATTCCTTATACCTCTGCCTAATTTGCGAGGATGCTCCTGCCTCACTCCCTTGGCGGGTAAATCCCCAGTATCTACCGTCATACCCTTATCAAAACCAACCCGATCCATCGCCTGAATGGGTAGCCAATAATCCACTGTCGCCGTTTCTGGAGAATTATCAGGTATACGTATTCCTTGCTCCAGCTTTTCCATTGCTCCGGCAAACGACCCCATGTCCGCATACCGGTCTTCCGGTAAGCGCGCTAGCGCTTTGTAGATCACATGGTCTACTCCTTCCGGTAAATCCGCCACAAATTGGCTTGGTCGCGTCAAAGGCTCCATTAGTTGTTTCATTAAAACTCCAGCAGGCGTATCGGCGTCATACGGCACTCTACCTGTTACCAATTCATAGAAAACGATCCCCAATGCGTAAACATCTGTCTGAACCGAAATCTGATTCTGCCATTGTTCCGGTGCCATGTACTTTGGCGTACCTACGCCCACGCCTGTGCCCGTAAGCGTCTGCCCTTCGTCCAGGTCGAGGATTTTTGCCACGCCAAAATCGGTCAACAATGGGAAGCCTTCGTCCGTCAGCAGGATATTAGCGGGTTTCACGTCACGGTGAATGGTGTCCTGGTGGTGAGCGTATTCCAACGCGCGTGCCACCGGCGTCAAGATATGGATCGCTTCCTGGTAACTGATCGGTTTCCCGTGGCGTCCTTTGAGCAATTCCTTTACTGTGCCACCTGGCAGATATGGCATTACCAAATAGGGGCTGCCCTGATACTCACCGTAGTCAATTACTTTGACAATGTTGGGATGCAGGAATTTCGCCATGCGCTTGGCTTCGCGCTCGAAACGTACGATCATGCTCTCCCACTGGCTAGAAGGCACGTTCTCCTTGCGGATGAACTTAATGGCGACTTCGCATTCCAGGCGCGTGTCGAAGGCTTTGTAGACGGTTGCCATGCC
>JBAXBF010000503.1:0-2291 GCA_037142095.1 Chloroflexota bacterium | reverse complement strand
CCAAAAAAGAGAGGAGATGGCTTTTACCCGAGCCAAATTCAGCCTGTACCCAATACCCTTGTCCTACAGGTGCATCCTTGCGGGAAGGGTCATAAGGAGCCGATAATTGGCGAAAAAAATCGACGAGGAATGATCTAACAGGATCGATTAAAAATTCTTCGACAGTGCGTGTTTCGGCAAGGCGCGTTCCACGAGCGACCCGACGGTCGTTTTCTGAGCCTTGGTTAGACCAGATATGCTGTTCGACGACATAAACGCTGATAATATCGTTTGGAATGGAAGTGATTTCATCTAATGGTTTACGGCGAAACAATTTCATGGTCGGATTATTCGTCATCGGTCAACTCCCATAAATGATTGGCGGTGATTAACTGGGGCGGTAAAGAACGGTGGAAACGAGGGTTAGCCTCGCTAAAGATGATCGTATGGTCGGCGCGTTTTTCGCCCGGGATAAGCAGCAGAATATGACATTGGTTTGTTGCCCTGGCGCGAATGACTTGCAGATCAAGGTTATAAGCAAACAACAACTCTAGTTGCTTTAAGATCAGGAATTTATTCTGTTCAAGTAATTCTTGTAAGAGCAGGTCAAATTCTTGGTTTAAGCGGCGCTGTACAGTTTGCGGGAGACGGGCTTCATTCTGCACCAGGCTGCGCAGGTCTTCATCTCCAATTCTTCCGAGAAGCGCCTGGTTAAGATTGACTGGTATTGGAAAAGAACTCCCATCCAAATGACGAGCTTGCGGCAGGTCCTTTTGCTCGAAATGCTTCAAGCTCCCATAGGCTCCAAGTATTCCGTATAAGTGACGTCCAATCCCAATCTGGACATTCTCGCGGATCATGCCAACAATGCTTGGACCTGTTTGCTTCATAAATCTTTCGCCCCTCCAGACTCATTTGAAATATCTTCCCCGGATGCGTCGCGCAGCGCCATTTCCTTCGAGTGGATTGTTTCGAAAAATAGATGCAAAGCCGTGGGTTGGTCAACTGCCAACGCAAATTGCTTGACGGAATCTATTTCGGATACCCTGGAAAGAATACCCATATCTCTCAAATTATAAAGTTGGCGCCGAATCCATTCTCGATCCCA
Organism: Chloroflexota bacterium; assembly: GCA_037142095.1. Taxonomy (GTDB): domain Bacteria; phylum Chloroflexota; class Anaerolineae; order Anaerolineales; family DRKV01; genus JBAXBF01. The sequence continues at coordinate 1,204 of JBAXBF010000503.1, read as the reverse complement.
GAGCAGCCAGGTATGTACAGGACATTGGTAGAGTGAGTCGTATGAATAAATGCCGGGTTGAGGATATTCGCAGGTTAAGATATATAGAAATCCCGCAAGAGACCCCGGATGGAGATGAAAATGCAAATTATTGCCAACTTCCGACCCAACAGACAATAAAGCATACGTATTGGCGATTGAGCGTAGTATTTTATTCTGGGAAGAGGCGATCACATCCGGAAGATAGCGAAGAACGAAATCACGGATTTGTTCCCGATCAACTCGTCCAATCGGCAGGGCAGGGTAAATTAATTCCTCGGCAACCCTGGCTGCGATCGGCTCCGCCTTAAGAACATGATAAAAGAGGGCTGGCTTTAATTGCTCGGGCGTACAGGTCGAAGCATAATAAGTTAAGGGAGTGTCCAATCTGCCTTGCAGGTAGAAACGCTCAATGATGTTATTAGCTCGGCGGAGACGGGTTTCCCTTGCATTATAAGGAAGGTTGTCATAGAGAAATTGCTTGAATTCCTCAATTGTCTTGAACTCCGCTGCTTTAGGAATAAAAAGAAGTGAATTGGCGATTTCGTCATTCGTAAACACGCGTATCCCGCGCTCTTTTTTCGCAGACGATTTTGCTTTGGTCTTCTTGATCTTGGAGTCAGCAGCGAATAGAGATAACTGATTAGTTGATTGTTGCGTGGATTCTGTCATATCACCTTGAGTCTGGCAAACCATTCTGATCACCTGAAGAAAAGTCAGCGTGGCATCCCCAATCCCTTCCACAGTCAGTAACGCATCCGCGGGTGCTGTTAGAACAGCAGCAATTCCACCGAAACGATCGAACAACGCCTGGGCTATCGGGGCAACATCCTTTCTGGGGATGCCATAGGTCAAAAGCAGTTCCAATCGATCAATTTCAGAAAGGGAGTTTGGCATCTTGGTAAAGCGCGCCCGCAGACGCTCTCGGTGCCCTTCAAGATCATTCATGAAAAGTCCAACCCTCCCGGATCAGATTTTTTACCATCAAAGTTAGCCTGCCCGGCGACCCACATCAGCAAAGTCGCCCGATGAAACCGCCAATGTCTGCCTACTTTTTGAGCTGGTATCTTTTTCTGTTGCGCCAGTTTATACACAGATGAACGGGGAATTCTGAGCAGCTCAGCGGCTTCGTCAATGGTAAGAATATCATTTTCTCTATTATCCATCGGAATACCCTCATCCTTTC
>JBAXBF010000502.1:0-2294 GCA_037142095.1 Chloroflexota bacterium | reverse complement strand
AGGCAGTTTAACCTGGAAAGTTCGGGCGGGAAATCCGGATGAAACCGGAACCTATAGCACTTCTGGATTGTTCAAAGTGCCTACGCCTCCCACAGCCGCAACGTTGGTTTCCCCGATCAATTTGCAGTCATTAAGTACAACCAAACCCATATACACTTGGAATGCAGTTTCGAATGCAACCAACTACTATTTGATCGTACGAGGATTAAGAGGAACCATCACCAGCCAGTGGTATAGCAAAGAACAGGCAAGCTGTGCTTCTGGTACTGGCATTTGTGCTGTCATTCCCACCCAGGCACTCATTAAAAACAGCCTTTATTCCTGGCAGATACAGACTGCCAATACGAGTGGGAATGGTCCTCTGAGCAGGATTGGCACGTTCAGGATCAGTGGGACGGCTAAGCCTAAAGCTCCTAAAGCTTTATCTCTTAGTGTCCAAAGGAATCTCACGACTTCCTTAAATTTCACCTGGAAGGCTGTTCAAAATGCCAACCAGTACGAAATTATGATTATGCAGAAAACGGCTACAAAAACTCGCCAAACGGTTACTCCCATTCAGACGAATTGTGCAATTGGCAGCGGAAATTGTACGTTTGCTCTGCCAAGCTCACTGGCGACTGGCACATACCGCTGGTCGGTACGCGCCTCGAATCCGGTGGGATATAGTCCTTGGAGCAATACAATCACGTTTCAAGTCAATCCATGAGTGTTGATTAAAATCGTAGCTAATAACGAAGAATAATCGTTGATAAACATATAAACATTTGCTTAGATTTATCTAAGCAAATGTTTATATTTAATTGGGAAATTCTGTCATTTTGTTGAGAAAATAAATCATCGTTTTGTACGATGTAATTTTTCGGTGTTCTTGGTATGATAGGAAGATGAAAATAATTACCTTGAAATTTTGGGATATCATTCAAAATAAGATGGTTGACAGGATGGACTGAATGAGATATATTATTACTTGCGTAAGTCCTTATCCCTTGGAAGTTTTATGAAAGATATTAACGATTCACACATCTCCCGAAGAGCTTTTTTAAAAGTGCTTGGACAGTCATTGGGTTTCCTGGCGCTCGGTGTTTGGAGTAAAGATACTCTTAAGTTTGCTGGTACGGATGAACTGGTAAAAGCGGCAGACGGAAAAACGGTTTATAAACCAACCGTAACTTCGACACCGACCATGACTAGGAGACCGTTTGCAACCAATACGGGAACGCCAACCCTGAGACCCACTTCAACGAGGGTGACTCCCACACCTTCTCTTTCGCCGACGATGAGGGCGACTGAATTCCCTACCGTAACCAATACACCGGAATATACCCGAGTCCCTACCTCAACCGCTACCTTTACACCGACGGTAACCGCTACACCAGATCTTACGGGATATATTATTCCGTCCCCTGATAATTTTGAGGTCCTGATGGGATACCTGGCGACTGCTGTAAATATTGAGAATGTGCGCCAAGAGGGAAAAGATGAGATCGATATGTCCGATCTGGTTGAAGATTATTTGAATTTCGACCGGGGAAAATATGAAGAATATAAAAAAGGGAAAAGACCTTATAAATATTTAAAGTTTCGAGAATACCTGCATAGTAAATCGGGGACCGGAAAGATAAATATTCAAGCTACCGTGGAAGTGCCCAGCTCTATTGACGGTAGTAGTGAAAGGGAGTATGTTAGTAGAATCCTGGGTTTCTTGAAAGATAGATTTAAAGTGGCGGTCGTTAATATCGATGAGAGACAACGGGTCCAGATCGAAAGAGATGTTGCCGAAAGCAACCGCTTAACTTGCGTGAAGTCAACCCGCTTTATCTGGGATTTATTCGGGGATTATAGTAAAGATGGGTACGGGTTATTTCCTGCGATCTTTCAACTTCAGATCATCAATGCTGGTGAGCTAGCCTTCCAATCCGAGAAGAAAGTTAATGTATTTGCTCCCGAAAACGTGTCCATATCCTTCTCATCGGCGATGGGTGGGGCGAATATTGTCGCTGCTCACCCCGAAAAGGACCCGGAAGCCTTTGATGGGAAGATTATGGTGTTTTTCCGGCCCCAGATGGTTGAAGGAGAACCTGGACATGTCGGCATTTGTAAATTGATAGCGGAATATGATCCAAAGGGGAAATTCGAGAATATCGTGGTAACTTACTTTGAGGTAGATGGAAATACAGGGCAGGCATATTATACCTATCGTTCAGATCTGGAAGAATTCAGAACCCACCTGTATTTGAATACGCCCAGGGCAGAAGGTTATTCGCGATATCTTGTTGGCTGGCTCTATAATCGAG
>JBAXBF010000501.1:0-2331 GCA_037142095.1 Chloroflexota bacterium | reverse complement strand
ACACATTTACAGCTCTGGCAGGTTTTTCCTGTTGAACAGATATGACTAGCCCCATCACAATCTTCGCCAGTATCCAGGGTGTTGTTTCCACATTTAGTTTCTGCGTCAGATACGCATTTGCAATTTTTGCAAGTTTTGCTTGTGGGACATGGGACATAGCTGATTTGTCCTGAGGATGGAACATAGTCACATTCTTCTTGATTTTCTACGATGTTGTTGCCACAAGTTGAGAGAGTTTCTACTTTGAATGAGACAGCGAAAGGGGTACCGGCAAGACTGTCAGATTTATTCTTGGGATAGAAGGTGCAGATTTCTGTTCCGACTTGATTTTCTTTGAATTTTAGTTCATAACCTTTGTCGGTGCATTGTCCGGCAGTTTTGCATTCTGCGTCAGATATGAATGAACCGGCACGGTTGATGATAACTGGACCAGAGAGGCAAGCCGCTTCCATGCCTGAAGCATTGGTTGAGCTCCATTTCAGGTAAGCTGAACCTGGGGCAATAGCTGGGTTGGGACTAGCCGTTGCTGATCCTGTGGCACAGTTTTCCGTTTTTGTTCCTGAAATATATTTTGTGCCATCCCAACAAGAGTTTCCGATGCAGGTCTTAGTGTTGCAATCGGGAGTGCCAGCAAGGTTGACGACAACTTTTGTGGTTGGGTCTTTAGCGCAAGCAGTGTCAGCTACATGAACTTTTGGGTTATAGGTACCAGCGGTGGTGTAGGTGCAATTGAAGATACATTTTTCTTCAGCATAGGGATAGGAAATTGTTCCACCATCACAGTCTTGGTTACTACATTTGATTGGTCCTTTGCTTGTGTTAATTGAAGCATTGATGTAAGTGGTGAGTGGTGCGCTGCCGGTGGCTGGGTTGGCGTAGAGATTGGCGGTGAGATCGCAGATTGTTGCTGGAGTATAGTATTCGCATTTTCGTGCTGTTGTGCAATTTGTAGATAACGCTCCAACGGATTGCCAGGCGATACTAGATGTTAGGCCGATGTTGTCATCAGCGCACATTGTTGATCCGGAAGGAATGGAACCAGTGCAAGAATATGTGGTTCCAGCAGAAGAAACTGTCAACGTTGCTGAGCAAGGTGTGCCAGCTACTCCTCCTTTATACGGCGTCATTGAACAAGTTTCTGTTCCGAATTTTTTAAAATCAGCATAGGTGATTTTTCGACTGCCATTTGGTTCTACATCAATAGGCTCATAGCTAACCAAGCCGGAGCATTGACTGGTTACTCTATCTGCATCGGAAGAGGTCCAAGAGAAAGTGGAAAAACTAGAAGCAGAATCCGTTATGCTGGTGGGAGAATAGGAAACTGTGCAGGTTGGGGGCGTGGGAGATTTCGTCGCACTGCAATTAGCCTTTGTCCCGCCACCTATTCCAGCGCAAGTCCAAGTCCATGGTCCCGTTCCGGTAACTGCGGAGGGTGTGCCGGCGGTGCAAAGATTGGTGGTTGGAATTGAGGCCAGTGATTGACCATTGGAACTGCCGCAGGTGCCGTTGGTTCCGCCACCAGCGCTATATGGAACATAGCTTGTGACGCCCTCGATTTCTCTTGCCCAGTTAATGGAACCGTCGGCGTTGGAGCCGGAGTGGTCATACCAGTCATTATACATTTTAGCATCAATCCATACACTAAAATGAACAGCCGAAAGCCAGCTAGTAGACTGGCTATTATCTCGAGTATTAGTTGATTTTCCTGTAAAATATGCCCACCCTGCTTCTGTTGCAGACAATGGAGCATTCATGCTAATAAGCGACTCGGGAAGAACCCCTTGTAAAGCCTTAGATTTATACCCATCAAATTCTACGCCTTGATAATATGTCTTATCGATTAAATTAAAACTAAGCCCATCAGTTTGGGAAGTATATGATTTTTCTGGAATTTTATTATAGCGTGTATTATAGATATACAGTGTATGATCATTTGAATAATTTATGTAAGGGTCTATTCCACTGGATCCAGGCGGAAAAAATATTCTAAAATTAGATTCTGCGCCAGAAGGGGCAACAGTTGCCAGTCCCTGATCTGCCAGTGGCCAACCAATTAAATGATTCTGATAAATTGGCATCCAAAGAATAACCCTTCCTCCTTCGGTGATAACACAATCACTACCCACCGCTTTCATATCACAAGTCTCCCTAAGCCTTCCTATGTCAGCCCCTCGGAATGACGGATAAGTACACAATCCATCTTTATATGTCGGGTTACTTGACGAACAACACAGATACCCATTATATTCACAGGCCGATCCATCACCTCCACCACTTTTCGTCGCACTGCAATTAGCCTTTGTCCCGCCACCTATTCCAGCGCAAGTCCAA
>JBAXBF010000500.1:0-2336 GCA_037142095.1 Chloroflexota bacterium | reverse complement strand
GCAAGCCGCTTGTGGCATGAATTATCCAAGTAACTTTCGGCGCGCTGTACTAGCTGTCCCAGCGAGAGGCTCAATGTGGCGCTCAGAAGCGGACGAAATCGACCGCATAGGCCTTCATGCATCGTCGACGACGACCAAGAAGCACTTTGAACGATAGAGTAGCAGTCGCATAGCGCTGGCACGGCCCGATAGGTTCCTTCCAATGTCCTTGGCTTCTTCCCAATCGTTCCAGCAAGCGATGGTGAGTTGTGAGCGGCACCCACCCTCCGGCCGGTGAAGCCCGCCTATTGCAATCGTTTTGTCGTCAATGCGATCAACATGGATCTCAAGCCAGTCCTCCAGCGGGACGGGGTCACCACCAACGACCCGGTCAATCAATAGCCGCTTGCGCTCTGAGGCCTCAGCCTGGGTAAAATTTTCGCAATCGCTCATGTGCTGAAGGATACCGCATTACTCGATATCGGGGGGGTGCGTCACCCGGCTCGGGGAATCAGTTTGCGATCGCGTCGGGATGCCCGGAAGATGCCGTTCACGTACAACGGGAGTTGGCCGTCAGCGTGAGCCCGGTGACCTGAGGCGAACTACCGCTTTCGCGGCGTACTTGACTTCCGACTGTACCGATTGAAAGACTCCAAAGGGTCTGTTGCTAACCGAACCAGATCAAATTTCATCGTTGAAATAGTGTCAACCAAACGGTCGTATTCTTGACAGTCCACTCAGAGGCTGACTTAACATAACGCCAAGGTCGTATGAAGTACGAGTGAATTTTCATATTTTTCCGCCCTGATTTCAACGCGTTGCTGCTGACCGTTAAGCCTCTAAAATCAGCCTGTTACGCTTTGTAATTCTTAAAAATCAGGGATGAAATAGATGAAAAAACTACTTTTACTCGCCACTGTGTTGGCATTGACTGCGTGTGGCGGTGGTGGTGGGGGTGATGCTGGAGGCGGTAATGTTTCTCAATCCCCCGCAATAAAAGAACCCCCTAAGAGTGAAAATGATCCAGTATTGACTGAAATTGAATCAAATAACTCTAAGGAGCAATCGAATTTATTAACTGTCGGCAAGACAATAAGTGGGGCAATAAATATAGCTGGTGATGTTGACTGGTTTAAGATTCAATCCAGCGGTGGCATCTATACTATTAATGCAGGCGTGAACGGAGTGTATCGTGCTTCGTCAGGGCTTAAATGGGTTGTTACCGTGTACGACGAAAATATAAGTCAAGTGTTTAGCTTTGACGTCGACCAAGAACATCTAGTTTCTGCAAATATCAACCTTTCGACTCCTGGTAATTATTATATTTCAACAAAACTTAATTACGCTAGTGGCTCCAACAATGATCCATATTATTTAGCGATAACCAGTCAGTAGGGCAGCGATCTTGAGTAATTCAAAAAATTCATCCAATCAATGTTAAATGGTGTCTTTCTGTCGCCAGAATATTGGTCTCGTTTTTAATTTTCTTCTTTGGGGTGGTTTATGGGAAAAATTGCATTTGTTATTTTGTTGTCGGCTTTATTCACAGGGTGCGCATCCGTGAAGATGGAAAGCAAAGAGGACTCGGCCAAGGCCAAGCAGTTTTCGCAACCGCAGGCTGGTAATTCTGGCCTTTATACCTATCGCGACAGCTTTGTCGGCAAGGCGCTCAAGAAGGATATTTGGGTGGACGGAAAATGTGTTGGCGAGTCAGCGCCTGACGTTTTTTTCTACACCGAAGTTGCCGGTGATAAAGAGCACTCGATCTCAACAGAGTCTGAATTTTCTCCAAATGCCATGACACTGTTGGTAGAGGCTGGCAAGAACTACTTCATTCGGCAATACATCAAGATGGGTGTGTTCGTCGGCGGCGCCGGACTTGAATTGATTCCAGAAGAGCAGGGCAAAGCGGCAGTCGCAAAGCTGGATCTTGCAAAACCAGGTACGTGCAGCATGTAATGCGTGTATGTGAGCATGGCCTACTATCGACAATCGAGCGGCTAATATAGTTGCCTAGCCGAAGTTTCTAGGGTCTGTTGCTGACCGAAGTAGGTCAAATTTAATCATTGAAACAGTGTCAATCAATTGAACGTTTTCTTTACATACCCCAAAGGAGCCTAAAAAGCTCTTTTTTTCATAATTTAGTGTAAATTAACTCGTTCAATAATCAATGTTAGTCAAACATTTAAGTAAGCGGTTCATCATGGTAAGCAAGTTGTCATTCAGTTAGTACGAACAATCGATAGCCGACAGCAAATTTCCAGATGCAAATTGGCTATAGCCTATTTGGCTGTTTATTGATAACTTAACACGGTTTTCCGTTCCACTACACATCAGCCACAGAATGATGGGTTAAT
>JBAXBF010000499.1:0-2343 GCA_037142095.1 Chloroflexota bacterium | reverse complement strand
ATGGATCTTAAACCAGTCGGTTGAGTGTGTTGACAAAGGGGTACACTTTACTTATAGTGATACTCTTGCCATAGTAATTGTTGCGCGTATCATTCTGAAAGATTTAAGAATATGGGAGATATGACAAGGGGTGAATTTATTAAAGGTTCTGGGCTTGTTCTTGGTGCTCTTATACTTGGTGCATGTGGATTGAGACCTAGAAATCAAGAAACCTCAGCAAATACTTCGGAAGGAGATTTTTCTTTTCTCGAACCCATGATTAGAGTAGGTAAGGATCTGCAATCTGCAGATGATAAAGTGATGTTGGATGAGCCACCCAACCTAGATCTAACTTACGCTAGCAATCCAGCGGTTAGACAAATCCGCGCGATGGCTGATACCCAAGCTAGAACAATGGCCACGATAGGATGGCTAGATGTGGAAAAATCAAAAAGATATTCTAGTGGAGTTTATACTTGTAATGTTTACGCTTTGGATGCAATGAGATTAGTACTTGGAAACGATGCAATCGGATCAAGCTATGATCTTGATACTGGAGCACTGGGAGTAAGGGGAATAAATGAACCAGAGCTGCCAGATAACTTCCGCTTCCTTCATGCGAATAATATTAGTAAATTTATGAAAGATTATGGAGTAGATTTGTATGGTTGGAAACAGGTCAGCACAAAAGCTGAACTAGATCGTACACTTCTAGATGGCTCAGTGGTAATGGGAGCATCAAGTCCAGATGCTATCGAAAAGGGAGGAACGGAGTATATCGGCCATTCATTTGTATTGTTTGGCGTAAAAGATAATATTGTTCTTTCGCAATCGACGACAAATATCCAAGCTGAGGGACACGCGAAAGGAGATCGATCATCTAGTAAACTTGTGCCAGAAGAAAATATGTATTGTTTTTGGGCTCACGCTTTACCTAATGCTAGCTGATATTTGATTGAGTCTTCTAGAGTTAGGATCAACTTTGCGCTCGTGATGTATAGTAGTCAAGAATTTTCTTTTTCCGTTCTTCGGTTGAGAGACTACTTCTTATTCCCGGACCACCAATACACCCTCCAGGACAATTAAGAATATCAAGAAGTCTAATTTGTGGATTTGAATCAAACTCTTTAATAGCTTCAATATTTTTTCCTCCTGACACAATTTTGACTTTGTCGGTTGATGATAGTTGGTTCGTCATTCCGCTACTGTGAGATAATCCACCATCAACTGGATACATCATAGTCATACCAGGTTCTGAAATATCAAAATGATCGTCGGGGTTGCTTTGCTCAAGTATTTGATAATGATCAAATACTTCTTGTAATTCTGCATAGGTTAAAACAAGAATATTAAGCTCAGGTACGTCCTCTTTTGCCTCAAGCTTTTTCATTACACACGGTCCTATGAAAACAGGTTTAAAATCTGGGAATTTTTCTCTGACAATTTTAGCAGTTGCGACCATTGGAGAATCAACATTATAAGTAAAATACTTTGTATACTGAGGCATGATTTTTTTAACCATTCGAACTACCGTTGGACAAGGGCTGGTTATAAATCTGGCGTTAGGGTCAGATTGAAGAAGCTCAAGAAGCTGTTCATTGGTTTTCTTGGCTCCTACGGCCAATTCAACAATATATCCAAACCCTAGCTTCCGAAGCATGGTAATAATTGCTGGATACGGAAAAACTACGGGAAACGATGGCGCCAACATTGCAACTAGCTTTTCTTTGTTATCAATCAGATCAATTAACAATTTTGCTTCAGTCATAGTCTAGATATTTTGTAAATCCAAAGGCAAGCAATCCGCCTGCAATGGCGGTAATGAATTGAATATACCCCATGGAGGAAACGAAGATTTGAGGAACAATTCCTATTTGAAAACAAAGATAGGCAAAACTTTGCAACAGAAGGAATTTCAGGAAAGCTGAAAGTGTTACGCGAAACAAGTAAGGGAGGGATAAAAATTTTGAAAAAACCCAGACCAAAGCATAATTCCCTGCCCAAATAAATGGAATGAAATAGTATAGGAATATCGTTTGTGGTCCAAAAAGTATCCCATGGCTAATAGCTCCGAGACTGGGAAGCATGATTATGGGAATAATATCTTTATTAGATAATCGATCTGCTGCCAAATACAAAAAACAGTTTATTAGTGTTCCAGTAATAATTTGGGGTGAAGATATAAACAGAGGAATGCAAAAAGAGAGCAACCAAAGAGCGTAGACATATTGGATCGTTGAAAGTTTTTCGATTCTACCTGCAATGGCACCCATAACGTAACTATACCATAAGTTTTTCTACCATATGTAAAGCTGAGTTCTAAACGGAAATGCACCACCTGCAATTAAAATGCAGGACATGACA
>JBAXBF010000498.1:0-2357 GCA_037142095.1 Chloroflexota bacterium | reverse complement strand
CAATAACAGGCAAAGCCAAACTGCTTCCTCGCCAGCCCGTCCACTTCACCCTTCTTTAATTGCTCCCAGCTCATCGCAAACGTCTCCGCCAGGTTGGTCTTGTGCTCAGTCGGATTCTCCTGCCTCTTGCTCCAATCCATCAACGACTTATGCTTCAGCGCCGATCCTGCCGCATCCATTCCCTTTAAATACGCCTCTACCGTCACCCCTTTCCGTTCATTCAAGTAGCGCCCCGCCAGGTCTAACGCCAGCGGCAAGTCGCCCAGCCTCTCCGCCAACCGGTATAACGCATGCTCAGCCCATGTTGGTTTGGTTTTCCCCTTTTGCGGCTTGTTGATCTCTTTCCCTCCCGCATCAATCACCCCCGCCGCATCCTTCGCCAGGTGCGTCGCCAGCTTGCCCAGCAGCTTCAGGCTCTCACTCCTCGCCAGTGTCTCCAGTGGGTGCGCAACCAGTCCTAAATGCACCGGCCACTCCGCCCGCCGTGCCGTTACCAGCACCCGGCAGTTCCCCGGAAGCCTCCCCAACTCCCTCTGCACCGCTTCCACTTCCTCCGCATTGTCGATCACCACCAATCGCCGCTCCCCTTCCACCAGCGCCTTCACCGTCACCGCCACCTGCTCTTCTGCCTCCTTCGGCCATGGTTGAATCCCCATCATCCGCCCGCACTCCGCCAATTCAGCCTCCAGGCTCGAAACCGCCGAAAGCCAGTGCACCCCGTTGAAATAACGTCCATAGCGGTAACAAAACTCCACCGCCAGTTGGCTCTTCCCCACCCCGCCCAATCCCGTCGTTACCGTCATGCCGCGCCCCTGCAGATTGAACAGCAGCGTCTCCGCCAGCGCAATCAAATCATCTTCACGCCCCGTGAATACCTCGTTGCGCGGCATCACCATCCGCGAACCAGGCGGCAATTTCCCCGGCTCCGCTATCCCATCCTTTTGAGTTGGAAGATCGGGTGGAATATAGGGTGTACCTTGTGGAGAAGAAGAGTAGTAAATATCCCCAATATGAACCGGAGAATTGATTATATTTCCCCCGGCAGCGACAGACCCATTCGTTGCTTCTACGTTGCCCGTTCCTTGGCTGGATCCCTTTTCGGTTTTTAGAAATTCCCCAATGGAAAGGACACTGCTCACAAAGCTAACCGCAGCCGCAATTGCAACCATGACCAGCACAATCATCCCACCTGTTGTCCCGCCAGGCAGCCGCTCCCAATCTGCGCCATATACAACCCAACTATATATCAATATTCCCAGGCTTATTACGAATATCGAGATAAAAACGCCCAGTTTTTTCTTGAGTTCACGCTTTCTCTGTCCGCTCACTTTACGCCTCCATCCATGCGCACCTTCCCTGTATTTGGAACATTTCCTGCTGATTTCTCGGACATACAACAAAACAGCCGCCCACACATCTTTGTGCGAGCGGCTGAAATATGATAAAATCTTTTTGCCTTTGCGCCATCATCGCACAGGCCGCCGCCGAGGGTGTCTTGGGTTTTTCCAGCAAAAAATCCACCACTGCTCGGCTTTTCTATTGGTTTATCAAGGGCACGAAACTACATCACGCCCATTTTGTAATAATTATAACATATCTAATTGTGAGGAAAATGAATTTAGTCAGGAAAGCGGCAGTGTTTATTTGATACAATGCTTAAAAAAATAAATCTTTGCTCAGTATCTCTCCCAGGCTTTCCATTGTCATCTGCGCGTCAGGGTGGGATCTACCAAGGGCGATGATGCAGCCTATTCCGGCGGTCTTTGCCGCCTGAATGCCGGGAGGAGAATCTTCCACCACCACACAATCCGGCGGCGTCAGTCCAAGCAGCGCGGCAGCCCGCAGATAGACATCCGGGGCGGGTTTGGTGGGGCGCAATCCGTCGTCATAGACAATATGTTCCTGTGCGAACCAGTTTGCCAGTTGAAAGTGCTGGCGGAAGAATTCGATATTCTCTTTTTCTAGTGAGGTGGCGATGGCGCGCGGGATGTCATGCTGCACAAGAAAGTCCAGCAGTTCCGTCGCTCCGAGCGAGAGATGGAAACCGTCTTGATCTGCCAGGCAGATCTGGCGATAGAGCGCTTCTTTTTGCCCGCCGAGAACCTCCACTTCCTGTGCGGTGAGCGCACGACCGCATAAATATTCCAGCGCGTCACGGTTATTGCGTCCGTAAATATGGACGGCTATCTCCTCTAACGTCAGGGGTGTCGAACGCAGGCGAGTTGCAAATTGCTGCCAGGCGCGGTTCTGTAAAGGGGTGTCCCCATAAAGGACGCCGTTGAAGTCGAAGATAATGCCTTTGTAACTCATGGTTCGGTCATTTTTCCAGCGGGTTTAGGAAAATTGCTAACGAGTTG
>JBAXBF010000497.1:0-2361 GCA_037142095.1 Chloroflexota bacterium | reverse complement strand
AAAAAAGAAGTATGTTTAACCTTATAAAAAAGGATAATAATAGCAGCCAGAAACTGCGATCCCTATCGGTTGTTAAAGGAAAGCACGTTCAAAGCGCTGGTAACCTGGCATCCCGCAATTGCGCAAGGCGCTAAGTTCCTTTTCAACGTCGTAATCCACGGCACAGCGCTCAATTTGCCAGGTTTCGTCTGTCCAAGTAAAAATAGAGTAGCGTGCCCGCCGGTCATGGTCTATCGCGGGCATGCTGACGGGTGCCACATTAACCGCTGTAATCTTATTGTACCATTTTCGCACGCCAAGTGTATGCAAATGTCCATGCACCAGAGTACCAGCATCAAAGCCGGAAAAAACATTATTTACTTCAAGATCATCATCCCATTGTTGAATTTCTCCGTACAAGGTGGTTTGCTCATCATAAGAGGGATAAAGCATCAATTCACAATTCTTGGGGTTGGCATGCACCACCACCAGATCATCCTGGGGACGGGATGTTGGCGAGAATCTGAGGTTGAAAGGCAGGTTCAGCAGCCAGCTCGATTGTTCGGGTGTCAAACGGGCATTCGTCCAGTGAATGACAGGAACCAGTTCTGCCCACATATTGCGGTGGAGTTCATCGGGAGGCACACGCTGTGGAAATTTGAGATATTCTTCAGTATTACCATACACAGCGAGCACACCGCCTGCAGAAAGCATACTGGCGCACTCCGCCGGGTGGCTGCCTGCCAGACATAAATCACCAGCGGCGATAACGGCATCGAACTTTCCTTGCGCTGCAATGTCCTTTAACACTGCTTCGCAGGCATAGGGATTGCCATGCACATCAGAAAAGATCGCCAAGCGCATAACGAAACCTACACCATTTTACAAAGTATGAAGCTGGGGTTTGAGATCCATCGTATCCAACATATCATTAAGTTCTGTTCGTGTTAGAGGACGATTTTTACCAGAAACAGCGATCAGAGCGGCCTCCATCAAGTTTGTGCCGAAGGAACGTCCATCCAAAACAGGTGTCGTCGTCATCAGATAGCGCACACCCTGCTTGCGATAGAATTCAACATCATCCGGGGTAGTCGTGTTGGTCACCACAATCTTGCCGTCCATGCCCGCAGGCATAAACCGTTTGATGTAGTGGCAATCTCCAGCGATGATCGAGGCCCAATTATAATATTTGTGAAATTTCGGGGTATGCTGTTCCTGTTTCTCACCGGTAGGATAAATCCATGAAAAAGGCAGCCTCCCGACAATCGGCATTAGGATGGCGGCATAGATTTTCACGGCTCTGGGTTGGCGGATGGGAAAAGGAATGCCCAGGCTGAACATAAAATCTCCCAGGATGCAGTTATACTTCGCTTCGATGAAAGACATAGCCATCCCCCAGCGATCTAATGACACGGCTACAAAAACTTTTCTATCGACCTGATCAAGGTAATCTTTTATTTTGGATTCCAGTACCGGCACGGCGCGGCGTTCCAGGGTGTTTTTAAGCCCGCTGCCGTCTGCCAGCGGAGTTTTCTTTACATCACGTACCAATGAACTGACCGAATGAAGGGGATACCAGTGGTTATCCACCATCAAACCCAGGTCAGTACCCCCGACACCTAATGCATCTACCTTGCCGTCCAAATCTTTGAATAATTGAGCGGCTTTTTCCATATCACCATCTGTTCCGATGCGTTCCAGACGCACCTTTTCCCCCATCAACTCAATTTCGGCGATTTTATCTCTTTTCGATGAACCAATACTTACGCTGACAACATGTTTCATAATTGTTAAGAACACCACCAATAAATAAAAGGTATGATCCAGTTCCTACCCCCGCTAGCTGGATTCTGGACTTCCCAATTATACCCTTTTAATGATAGACTATCACAACATGATACCGCAAAAACTAACCATCACAGGCTTCCTTTCTTACCGGGACAAAGTCGAAATTGACTTCAACACATTTGACCTGGCGTGCATATCAGGGGCAAATGGAGCTGGTAAATCCAGCATTCTGGACGCGTTGACATGGGTATTGTTTGGCAAGGGGCGCAGCGATAAAGACAGCGATGCTCTGGTCAATTCCCATGCAGATATCACGACCGCCAGCGTCTCACTCGTCTTTGAATATGAAGGTAACCTCTACAATGTGCAGCGCGCCCGCCCACGCGGCAAAACCAGTACGCTTGAATTTCAAATCAAGAATGCCAACGGGGAATGGAAAGCGCTGACCGAGCGTTCCATCAAAGAAACCCAAAAGCGGATCGAACAGATTCTGCACATGGATTATGATATTTTTACAAACGCCTCTTTTTTCCTACAGGGGAAAGCAGACCAGTTCACCCAACAAACTGCTACCAAGCGTAAAAGTATTCTGGG
>JBAXBF010000496.1:0-2367 GCA_037142095.1 Chloroflexota bacterium | reverse complement strand
GAAACGGTGCGCTGGTATCTTCTGTCCACCGCCGGGCAGATGGATGAAGCCGAAGGTCGCAAAGAGAGCGCTGCGGCAGCCCGCCTGGAGAAGTTTATGCTTTCCTGGCTGGCTGAGCATGCAGGGGATGCAGGCGTGCATTACTCCGAACTCTTTGAACAATACCTACCCATCC
Source organism: Chloroflexota bacterium (assembly GCA_037142095.1). Taxonomy (GTDB): domain Bacteria; phylum Chloroflexota; class Anaerolineae; order Anaerolineales; family DRKV01; genus JBAXBF01. The sequence goes on along the minus strand of JBAXBF010000496.1, from coordinate 2,192 downwards.
AAGACAAACCCCGCAGATTGTTGATCGAATGGCTGCCAGAATTCTTTTATAAGACTCAGGACGGCACCTGGCGTCCTCCCAATGGAGAGATTGAGCGCGCTCAATTAGCAGCATTGCGTTCCAGCGGTTTGCTGCGGCGGGTCAAACGTTTTGGCAATGCCCTTCTCGCAGGCGTGCCGCCGCATCCCCGCGATTTGCCTGAAAGCCCCGCCACCCAGGCGGATTGGATTCGCCAATGCCGCCGCGCCGGGTTGTATGAAATTGGGCGGGCGCTGTACGAAAAGAGCGCATTGCGCTTCGAGGGACTGGATGAAGTCCGCCACATGGAGCTGGAGGAGGACTATCAAGTGTGTGTGCGCCGCAGTGAAGTCAAACCGCTTGCAAAAAAGAAAATCCAACCAAGTTTACTGGAGGGGGAAGAATAGGATGAATCTCCGTTTAAAAGAAATATTCGCAGGAAAAGTGGTCAATAAGAAATTGACTTTTAATACCGGCATGGATGAATTTCCGCGTTACGTGCTCGAGTACTTAATCGACAATTATTGTGCCGAGGAGACCTTTGATGAGGATTTTGAAAGGGTGAAACGCCGTCTGCGTGAGAATTTCGTGCATGGGGCGGAAGCCGAGCGTATCCGTTCCCATATCCGCGAAAACCGCGAACATACCATCATCGCCAACCTGGAGGTGCGCCTGGTCGAGACGGAGGACAAATATTGGGGCTCGATCAGCGCCATCAATGAGAGTTTTGTCAATATCCCCGAAACGCTGGTGAAACAATACCCGCTGCTGCTGGCGGGCGGTATGTGGGGTACGATCAGCCTGACGTATGATGAAACCGAAATCCATAACAAAAAAATCCGTCCTTTCAAAGTGGTCGAGTTCACCCCATTCCAGATTTCGATGATTGACGTGCGCGAATTCAGCGAGAAACGCCGCCAATTCAGCGACCAGGAATGGCTGGACATCCTGACCAATTCATTCGGTCTTAACCCGCAGCGCATGACCCGCCGCGAGAAATTGCTCTACCTGAGCCGGGCTGTGCCGCTGGTGGAGAGCAACCACAATCTGATCGAACTGGGTCCACGCGAGACAGGTAAGACTTACCTGTTCCGTAACATCTCATACTATGCGCATGTGCTTTCTGGCGGTAAGGCGACCCCGGCGGGTTTGTTCATCAATCTCAATAACGGCAATGTGGGTCTGGTTGGCACGCGCGAAGCGGTGGTCTTCGATGAGATTGCCAATACCGACTTTGCGGATCCAAAGGCGATGGTCAGCATTATGCAGGGCTATATGCAGGATGCCAAGTTTAGCCGCGGCAAGAAAGAGATTCTGGCTTTTGGCTCGATTGTGATGGTGGGAAATTTGGATATACAGGGCAGGCTGCCGCACGAGAAGTATTATCACCTGTTCGAGCCGCTGCCCAGTTATCTTCAAGTAGAAGCGCTGATCGACCGCCTTCACTATTACCTGCCTGGATGGGAAATTCCTAAAATAACACCAGACGCAGCCAGCCAAGACTATGGGTTCATCACCGACTATTTCTGCGAAATCATGCATGAGATGCGCAGAATGGAATTATTGGGTGCGCTGAAGAACCGTTTCGAGCTGATTGAGAACGCCGGACATGGGCTGGGCTTAACCTCGCGGGATGTACGCGCCATTCACAAGACCCTTTCCGGTCTGCTCAAATTAATGTACCCGCATGGGCAAACCACGGATGAGCAATTGGAGGAGCTGCTTTTATTAGCCATCGAGGGGCGTCAGCGCATCCGCAACCAGTTGCATTTGATGGCGCCCGGCGAATATCCCCCGGTCAGGATCGGGGCGCGTCTGTTGGCATCGAAAAAAGAAATCTTCCCCACCCTGCTGGAAGGCGACCGCAAGGTACATATCGAAATGCCGTCAAAGCCGCTTATCGGTGAAGTCGTCGGTCTGGCTGTGGCGGGTGAGCAGGGCATGATCCTGCGTTTCGAGATGCAAGCTACGAAGGGGCATGGCAGGATCATTCCTTTGGGTTCGATCCAGCGTGTAATGCGCGAGTCGATTGAAGCCGCAGCTCAATACATAAAGTCACATGCCAGCGACCTGGGTATTGCGCCAGACTGGCATGAAAACTTTGATATCGCTGTGCTGGCAACCATGATGGCATTGCCCAAAGAGGGTCCTTCCGCGGGCGTAACGATGATTAC
>JBAXBF010000495.1:0-2378 GCA_037142095.1 Chloroflexota bacterium | reverse complement strand
TGAGCCACGGTCACCGGATATTTGGCGATCCAGTATTCTTTAAGAGTGACTGTATGCTGGGGCAGTTCATCATCCTGTGCTAACGAGTCTTTGCTTTTATCACTGCCCATGAGGAAAGGACCGGCCGGGATGTGGATGAAACCAAGATTGCCATCGCAGGGGAGAAAATAGAAATCCGGATTAAAGCGCAGGTCACCCAGAGAGGAGAGGGTGTTGCCGGCTTCAACCCGCAGCGGGACGGATATATCATTGAGCATGAGCGTTTGCAGACGCTGCAAAACTCTTTCCAGATAGGACTTGCCTCCATCCGGATCAAGATCATCCATTAATATTTCGTCCTGACCGAGTAAAGCCGCAATCAAGCCAGACCAGATCAAGGCTCTTTTGGCTGTGTCAGAATCTTTTTCATTCACCGGACAAAGCGAATAAGCCAGATCAATCAATTTGTCAAAAGCTCGGTGATTATAGTAGAGATCCTCGGCACCCATCTGCACAGCGACATTCCAGTAATCCCCTTCGGAAGCGAGTTCGAAGAGTTTAGTGCGGGCATTCCGTAACCTTAGAACATAGCAGCCCGCCAGATACTCTTGAAAGGTACGGTGGGGAAAGCTATATTGCGATGGGTGCAGAATATCACCGCCGCGCCCGACCAATAAACCTGCGCGCAGATCGACATAATCCAGGAATTTGCCTGCCAGACCCGGATCTCCCAGGTATTCTTTCTGTTCAAGAATTCCAAGAGCGATGCCGCGTTCCAGATCGGCTTCTTTGTCTTTTCCCTTGCCGGCGGTATGGGCTTCATACGCCAGGCGTTCCATGGCGGCAAAGATGCGGTTTTCGTCTTTGATGAAACGATCCAAGGATTCTTCATCCGATTTGTGTTTCTGCCAGCGCAGCAAAAGCATTTCAATGGTTTTCTTATAGAGGACGACTTTCTGTTTGGGTAATTTGGTCTCTTTCTGGTGGACGAGCGCCATGGCGGTCAGCATAAGCGGGTTGGCACTTAAATCCCGTAGGTCACTGTCCTGAGCAGCCTGGCTGAAATCGCTGGATTTTACATTCACCTGTTCCTGGGTGAAACGGCGCGTTAACTGGGATTGGTACCAGAGTTTACAGAAATGCTCGATTTTTTCTTTGTCCAGAGATGCCAGTGTCACCGACTGGAATGGAGAGGAGAAAACCGCTTCGTTAACATAGGAACGGATGCGGCAGGTAACGATGACGCGTTTGAGCTTATATGCTTTGAGAACTGCGCCCACCGCCTGGCGGGTGCAAAGGCGCAAGTCCTGCGGAACTTCATCCAAGCCGTCGAAAGCCAGAAGGCAATTCCCATCCTCGAGGGCTTTTTCCAGAGAGGGTTTGAAAGGCAGCGCCTGATAATCCTGCAAAGATTTGAGGATAAAATCAAGCGCACTAAGGGTAAGGCGCTGCGAGCGTACATCCCCAGAACAGGCGGATAAGTCGAGATTTTTCAAATCCTGAGCGAGGTCGCGCAGGTTGACCAGTACAGGCAGCAGGGACGGATCGATACCGGGATAGGGCTCTTTTTCGTCTCCAAGCAGGACGGATGCTTGGCGGGCAAAGACGTAACGCACGAAGGCAGATTTGCCACTACCCGGATCGCCCAGGATGACCAGATAGGGCTTTTTTTCTAAAGCTTTAAGCGCAGAGATAGGCGGATTTTCATCAGGTCGTCCTTGTGTATCCTTTTTTGATTTTTTCTGGGCTTCTTCTCTGTCGGTTGTGTCCAGATTGACATACACCTGATCGAGGGTGATGTCTTCATCCGATCCACCGACCGGGGTGAGCGGTAGGTCAAGGCATTTGCGACGTAAATTCTTGAGATAAGTGAGGCGCGTATCAGCCTCTTCGGCTAATTTTTCTTCCTTGGAAGGCGGGGGAGGCGGATTTACAATCACCTTATTTTCAACATAATCCCCATGAACCTGTTTTTCGATATAATCATGATTGGCTGCCCGGTTATTGTCCCCTGTCTGTTTGAGGGATACGCCTGGATCAGATTTCGGGTTCTCTTCTTTTCCAAAGATCAGTTCTTTCCAGTCCTTAATAGACGGACCCAGTTTGGTAATAGTCACAAATGCTCCTGAAATCAAGAGCAAAACGCCACCAGGCAGCTTAAGCCATTCTGGGAAGAAGCTCAGACTGATGTAGGCTACAATGATAGTTAGTATCAGCAGGACAAGAAGGGTGGTTACGAACTTACGCATCAGAAACCTCCAGTGAGAAAGAGGACATTCAGTTCAAGGGTGAGATAAATAGATACTACAATTTTTCAAATTGTATCACATATTTTAAGGGAATGTTTGATTTATTTATGGAGATGATAGAGATTTGGGATGGAAGAGACCTCACCCCCG
>JBAXBF010000494.1:0-2382 GCA_037142095.1 Chloroflexota bacterium | reverse complement strand
ACCCTGTGCGCGGCACCCTGTGCGCGGCACCCTGTGCGCGGCACCCTGTGCGCGGTCTGCGAAATCTATGGATTGGTTATTCATTTTTCGTTATCCGGGTTTGACGTCAAACATCAAGTTCTGCTTCGTAAAAGCGAAAAGAGCCAATTTTATTCAGCACACATTATAACAGAAATTTGAGAATTTGTCACCCAGTAAAATGTCGATTGCCAATCATTATTGATTGCCAACAAGCGTTGATTGCTCCGCGCCCACGCCTTGGCAAGTCGCCATGGTTTGGTAGGGGCACAGGGATTATGCCGGCAAACCCGATCGGGACTTAGACCCTAAAGGTCTTCTTCCTGACCTTTAGGGTCTGAGTCTATCTAAAGTCTAAAACTACGGAAACATGACCAGCCCATCCCCTTTACGCTTCGATCCCGGCTGCCACCTCTACAATCGGGGCACGTAATTATGACAATATCCTGCAGTTCTACGCCAAACACATCGAACCTGTCGCCGAGATGTTCGCGTATTGTCTGTTGAAAAACCATTTTCACTTGTTGGAGACTATCCCAGACCCTAAAGGTCAAAGAGAAGAAGACCTTTAGGGTCAAGAGTGCTCATCCCCATCAACCAAGCAAACCCTGTGCCCGAATCTCGGCACGCCAAGCCGCTAAGAAGAAGGTTTCTTTGCGGCTTTGCGCCTTGGCGTGCCGAAACTCTTAATGCAAAGTCGCAAAGAAGAAGGCGATGAATCGCCTGACTACCAACACGATAGTTCACTCAGACATTCTTCCCTATATCCATCAACACACTGATCACATCATCAAATCCAATACCTGCTGCATAATAATTCTCTTTACAGTAACGCGCCCAACGTTGTCTCATTACACCATCCAGTTGAATTGTGCGGATGATGTTTTCTTTGTCTGCCAATGCCGCAAGTGACATCCTTTTTCCACAAGTCGCATTTAATGCTCTGATAAATATTGTTTTATTGAGCGATTGCTGTTGGGTTCTCATGAGGATATATACATCATAAAAATCCCTGGGGCGAGTATTAAGTACGCTTCTCCGTAAAATCGTCTCAACTTTCTCTGCCAGAATCGTCTCGATGTTATAAGCCCAGATATCGATCATTTTATCTTCAAAATTCGAGTGAAACGCATATCGAACTGCGTTGGGTGTGATAATATCTCCAGTGGTAATATCAATTTTCAAAGGCGTATTAATAGAGTCATACCTTGCTATCATCGCCGCCCGAAAACCACCATACGCATCCTCACCACGAATCGGGGTAATATTATCCAATTTAAACGTTATATCATCCTCTAGCTGCATGGCACAGATTTCAGATAATGCGGTATGGATCGTTATCTCATTAAGTGGATATCCCATCAGGGTTGCGTCCATGTCCATGGTTGTTCTGCTCTGTATTCCTACCAATGATGCGATCAACATTCCGCCCTTAAGCACGACCTTATCCTGATATTTTGAGATCGAGACTCTCTCTAACAATCGCTCCAGCATGAAATTCTGTAATACCGCTTGAGCGGGTATATGATATTTCAAAGCTATATCTTTAATTCTCGCTTTTAACCGCATCGCTTTACTCATAAGAGAACCTCGATAACATCCCGCATAATTTTCTGGATCCTAAATTGTTGGGCATAGTGATAGAGTAAATCGATATTTCTTTCATGCTTTACCACGTACCTTTTCATTGCTTCGTTGACCAATTGAATGTCGATTTGGTGGCGGCTGCGTAACACATCACAAATTGTCCTTTCCAGGTTGGTGGTCTTGACCTCATTCCCATGCGAAGTTTTCATGGAAACCACCCCTAAATCAAATAGTCTTCGATTCATATAAAATACTTTATACCCACTTTCATTCAAGGATATCGAATGGTAACCAACAGGCACAGTAACCGAAATCCTTAATGGACTCCGATCCGTCAGGTCATGCAGGAAAAGGGCGGTTTCATGGGAAAATATTGAAGATTGATATCTTGCCTGGAAAAGAAACAGTTCATCTGCCAAAGAGCCCGCCGCCAGGTAAGAACCTCTTGAGATTCTTTCAATTTCACCCCTATTTTCCAGGTCAGAGAGATAGGTTCTGGGTATGTTGAACTTTGCCAGGTGGGAGGTATCGAGGATGCCGTGCTGGTCATCCAATATTTTTCGTATTCTATCTAATTGGGAAAACTCCTTTTTTACAATCATACTCATATTATATACAATATGAGTATGATTGTAAATATCATATTTCCGAAGCGCTAGGTTTTCGTATGGGCACAGGGATTCCGCCAACCAACCCGATCGGGACTTAGACCCTAAAGGTCGAAGAGAAGAAGACCTTTAGGGTCAAGAGTGCTCATCCCGATCAGTCAAGCAAACC
>JBAXBF010000493.1:0-2383 GCA_037142095.1 Chloroflexota bacterium | reverse complement strand
TACAACAACACAGATGATTTTATCGTTATACATAAGAATATGTTAGAATCCGCCTCAATGATGGCTTAATTATATCATAGATATTCTGTTTGGCGATGATATCGTATTCATGGACGAGATCGATCAGAGCGTCAATCGTGGTCAGGGTGGTGATTCCGGTGTTTCTAATCGCATTTTAAAAAGATTGCTCGAATTTATGAGCGATGGTAAGCATCGAGGCCGGGACGCGTTTCTGGCGGCGACCAATCGTCCTAATTTGATGGACGCTGCCTTGAAAAGACCTGGGCGATTCGACAAGAAAATTCCATTTCTTATCCCCGATGAAAACGAGAGATTGGATATCTTTCGGGTTTTATGCAAGAAATACATTTTCTCAACATCAGAAGATTTCCCTGAAAAGATGGTTCCGATGACCGAAGGTTGGACGGGGGCAGAAATTGAAGCCGCAGTTGTCAAAGCCGCGGAATTGATCGACGATTTATCATTGGACATCACCCAGGCTCTGGAGGAAGCCGTTGCGCGCTTGTCCCCATCTACCGCCGATATCGAATTTATGACCATGCTGGCAATCCAGGAGACCAATGATAAAGACCTTTTGCCCGAAAAATACCGCAAGAATCTGGATAACCGCAAAGAGTTATCCGAGAAAATCAGAATGACCACCCCTTCAGAAAGGGGAAAAGAAATTTATAAATTAGACCACAGGAGATTAATGTATGAAAACCGAACAATTAGTTTTAGATAAAGGCATTCGAGAAATTTCCGAAATATTGGGAGAATATCCCCAAAATATCAAGATGATAGAGCCAACCTGGATCAGGCTTCTACAACGTGGTGTCATTATTACCCCGCATATTTACCGCTGGCGAGGATCATGCGCCCTCACTTTCGATGATTTAGGACTTCCTAACCAGGAAAGGAGTAGAGAACCGAAAGCGTAGCAGTTTCAGGGGATGCCAAAGATGACTTTGAAGTCACCCGAAGGCGAAAAGAAGTCAGCACCGTCCAACAAAGACTTTTAAGAATTAATGAACCTCGGAAAAAAGGTTCTTATCTCGCTCGATTACATCAAACGCGCGAATGCCCTGGATGGTGCGATCTGACACTTCCTGCAGAAATCCGGTTTTGAAACCTATTGGGGAGTTTTCATTCCAGAAACTGCCTAACAGCAGGCGAAGAAAGAACTGGATGTTCTCAAAGCCAATTACATCCAATTGGCAGGAGAGATTTATCGGGATTGGGATGAGTTGACCAAAGAACTGGTGCAGAAATATACGGTTCAGGCTCATCAAGCCTATAAGCGATATGTCAGACTAAAAAGTGACACAACTTATACCGAAGAGATGTTTGTTGAACGTTTCATCACTCGTATCCTGCAAACCAGACCGAGTAGAGAACAGGTTCGAGACAGTTTTAGGATCGAGATCGGTATTAACTTTATTCCCCTGCCTTCGCTCCTCGCCGAAGATATTGAGAAAGCCAAGCTGATCGGGATTGAGACTGAACAATCGATGCTTGAAATCGAGATGCGCCGCGATGTTCTGGATCATGCCCGCCGCCAAAAGGATGAATTGTTCAGCGGCTTTATGAAAGATGTCGTTGGGAAATTACGCAGCACGACTTATGAAGCGGTTACGGATGTTCTGGAAAGTATTAAGGGTAATGGAAATCTACATCCGCTTTCAGTGTCCCAACTGCGTAATTTAGTGGACAATATCCAGAAATTGAATTTCTACGACGATAAGGAAATCGATGATTGCCTCAACCAGGTCAAATCCATTCTGGCGATCCCTACCGATAGTAGGGATTTGGGTGATATTACAGCCACGTTGCGGGATATTGCGATCGTTACGCGTTCGACACTGTTAAATCTCGCCTTGAGTCCGAGGAGTGCAAGAGACGTTGGTATTCCGGATGTGCCGGAGATGGCGATTACCCGTCAGTCCCGCAATAATATCGAAAATGGGCTTGATATTACCGTGATGCCAAACGAACGGCAGGGGCGATATATCCAAACAGGCGTGCCAGCCATGTTCTAATCGGATGCGTTGAACAACCAAATAATATTTGACAATTGGTTTATGTCAAATAGACGGGATGTGGGCGGGGTTATTTACTAACCCCACCTTGTTTTAATCAGGGTTCAATTGGGAGGCGTCTCCCAATTGATCAATTCCTTCCAGAAATGATATTACCGATATAAGGAATAAGCTATGAGAAAAGAAAAACTACCCATCAACCGCCAAGCATATGCCGCAGAAATCATTAAATGTCTTGATCGATTGTCTGCCGCTGGGCATAGCAGAAGCACCGTTTTTGAAGACTTCCTGAAATTAGCGGAAGCGAGCCTCGAAGCCTTGCCCCGCCATGTTATAAGCATATC
>JBAXBF010000492.1:0-2384 GCA_037142095.1 Chloroflexota bacterium | reverse complement strand
TGTGGGGGTATTAAATACCATGTTAATGTCGGTCCTAGAACGCACGCGTGAGATTGGAGTACTGCGCGCACTGGGTTGGAGACGGCGTTCTGTATTGGGTTTGATTTTCAGAGAATCTCTGATCATCGCTGTTCTGGGTGGTTTGTTTGGAATTGGAATTGCATTTGGACTTACAGCAATTCTACAGGTTACTCCAGGGCTTGAGGGATATATTACTCCGGTTTGGGATTGGGAAATTATCGTGCGTGCCATGACAATTGCTTTATTACTCGGAGTCCTGGGCAGTCTCTACCCTGCTTTCCGGGCAACAAGGCTTCAACCAGTAGAAGCCCTGCGATACGAATAGTACCTTGGGAAAGATGTTCTGGCAAGAACTTCTTCCCAATAATTCGGAGGAAAAATATGAAGACACAAACATATATCCATATAACAGCGCTTTTCCTATGTATGATCATGTTAACCGCCTGTTCAGATTTATTATCCAAGGCGACTCCGACAAGCGTACCGATTGAGCAAGAGGACTTTACACCTATTGTTAGTGTTACAGGAAAAGTTCTTCCAGCAAAATGGTCCAACTTGAGTATGTCTGCAGAAGGCGTGGTCGCAGAAATTTCCGTTGATGAAGGTCAAAAGGTCTCCAGCGAACAATTATTGGTGCGGTTGGAGGGAAAGGAAAAACACCAGGCAGCCATCGCCCAGGCAAACCATGAATTGACTTCCGCCCAGAAGAATTTGGACGATCTGACAATAAATTTAATATTGGACAGACAACAGGCTCTGCTTGATATTGCCCAAGGATATGAAGCGATGCGCAGCGCTGACCGCCAACTATATTATTTTACCGTGCCAAGCAACCAACGCGATCTGGATATGTTCAGCGCGGTGGATAAAATGCAGGCAAATCTGAACAGCGCACGCAAGGCATGGGATCCGTATAAATATATCGAAGAATTTCTTCCTGCCCGCAACCGTTTTGATTTAAAAAAGAAACTGGATGATACCGAAGGCGATTTTCGGACTGCCATGCTGCGGATCAATTATGCAGCGGACGCGGGTATGGCACAGGCAAAGTTGGACCGCGCCCGCGAAGATTACGAAAAACTGCAAAAGGGTCCCGATCCAGATAAGGTCAAATTGGCAGAAGCACGTTTGCAAAACGCCAGGGCTGCGCTTGCTGCAGCAGAAATGGCGATAAAAGATCTGGAACTGCGCGCACCCTTCTCCGGAGAGATAAGCCGTCTTAATGTACGCGAACATGAATGGGTTTCCCCGGGTCAAACCGTGATTATCCTAAGTGATCCTGCCTCCTTGCAAGTAGAAACTACCGATTTAGGAGAAATCGATGTTGCCCGTGTGAAAGTGGGCAACCCTGTAAAACTCACCTTTGATGCCTTGCCAGATCTTACTATTAAAGGTGAAGTCATCCGAATTGCACCCAAGAATACCGAGACATCCGGGGTGAATTATACAGTTGTTATCAAACTAAGTGAATTAAACCCTGTCTTGCGCTGGGGCATGACGGCGTTTGCAGATATAGAAGTAGGTGATTAAAGATGTTGAATGCTGAAGTTGATTGGGTCATTGAGACTCAAGAACTCACCCGAATTTACGGAAACGGAGAGAATCCGATCCGAGCATTAGACGGCGTCAACCTTAAAGTCGCTGCCGGAGATTTCGTTTCGATCATGGGACCTAGCGGAAGCGGCAAAAGTACGTTGCTCAATATGATTGGAGCCCTCGACCGCCCGACAAGCGGACAAGTATTTGTCAATGGACTAAACCTTGCAAAAATCCACGATGAAGATGGTTTCCGTTCTAGAACAGTTGGATTTATGTTTCAATTGCATAACCTGATCCCAACGCTTACGGCACGTGAAAATGTCGAATTGCCCATGATCGGGCAACACGGTGCCAGGAACAGACGGAAGCGGGCAGAAGAATTGCTGGGGCTGGTCGGTTTGATTGAGCGCCAGAACCATCTCCCGGGACAGTTATCTGGCGGACAACGCCAACGCGTGGCTGTGGCGCGTTCATTGGCAAATGATCCTCCTCTGGTGCTAGCCGATGAACCGACCGGCAGCCTGGATACGACTGCCGGGCAAGATTTGCTTAAATTGCTGAGTGACTTAAACCAGAGCCAGAGAACCACCTTCGTCATCGTAACCCATGATCCGGCTGTTGCCCGCCAAACTAAACGAGTTTTAGTCATGGCAGATGGTAAATTTATCCATGAAGATGTCATCGGATCACCATGGGAAGAAGACTTGAAAATCTGGCAGCACTCGGCACTGGGTCAAGCCATCCTATCTGAGGACGCAGCAGTTCTCACCCAACTCAGCATTTCACAACAGCAGCGGGATGCGCTGCGCCAATTATTCATGGGG
>JBAXBF010000491.1:0-2384 GCA_037142095.1 Chloroflexota bacterium | reverse complement strand
TCATCATTCTGCCAACCCATTTTTTCTTCCCCTAAGGTATAATTTCTCTGTAGTAAAAGTTTATTGGATTAACTGAATGACCACAGTAAATGTCAGAAAATATCTTTTCCACAAAGAAGTGCATTAATCGGATGACCTAATAAATCGTCAAGGACAGAGATGTGACAGACAAAATCGATATTCTTCGTTTGGTAAGTGAAGCCTTGCTGAATGGCAAAATCTCTGATGCCAAAGAGACTGCGCTGGATTACCCATTCGAAAAGATTGAAATGCAAAAGAAAAATTATATGGGGGAATTCCAATCAACCCAACTCTTTTTAAGGGATGGATTTATTGACCGGTATTCTGGTGAAAAATTAGTGTTTCCCGGTCTCTTGCGCCTATTATCAGTATTATTGCCAAATGAATTTCCATTTCATCCAAACTGGAAGATGAGCGAAACCCATAGGATGTATTGGGAATTATTCCCAACGGTTGACCATATCGTCCCCATGGCAAGAGGTGGACTTGATGAAGAGGCAAATTGGGTAACAACCTCGATGCTTCTTAACAGTGCGAAGTCAAATTGGACGCTTGCTGAGCTAAACTGGTCTCTATTTCCCGTAGGAAATTTACAAACATGGGATGGATTAATCAATTTATTTATTCAACTGGTGGATAAATTTCCTCAATATAAAAACCATAAATATATTAGTACCTGGTTTAATGCAGCAAACAAATCTATCGATTTTCATTCCAATAATTGATAGATTACCAACTAAACAAACCGAAATGATGGCAAAACGATGGTGTTTCCTGTTCGAATGAGTAACCTTTGCTCAGTCTGAACGAGAGCATATCAAAAACATGCGGGGTAATTAGATTGTATAGCAATTTGGGGTGAGTGACAGGACGTCAAGGTATAGGTGACCCGCGAAGGACTCGAACCTTCAACCGATTGATTAAGAGTCAATTGCTCTGCCAGTTGAGCTAGCGGGCCAACAACAAATATTATACCGTAAAAACAAGAAAAGTCAACCTTCGAAAACGACTTTGTTCTTACCCTCTTTTTTCACGGAGTACATCAATTCATCCACCTTTTCCAGCATCGTATCCAACGATTGAGGTGGACGAACAAAACTCATTACCCCAATGCTGAAAGTGACCGGGAAATTCTTTTCCATTACGGATTCGTTCAAGCTATCCCATAATTTCATCACGGCTGTGTGAGCAACCTTGCTGTCTGTATTAGGCAACAAAACCACAAATTCGTCTCCCCCCAGACGTGCCACCACATCCACGCTGCGGATATGGTGGCTCAGGGTAGCCGCAATCAGACGCAACAAATCGTCTCCAGCATGATGTCCTAACCTATCGTTGACATTTTTAAAGTTATCCACATCCATATAAGCCAGGCTGAATACATTGCCGGAACGCCGGCAAATCTCAATTTCTTGGGTCGCCGCTTCATAAAAAGCGCGCCGGTTAGATAAACCCGTTAGAGGGTCTGTGCGCGCCAGATTACTGAGTTGGATATTATCGCTCTTGATTCTGGCTAAAAGAAACACAACCACCAGAAAAAAACAGAAGCGGATGATCCCATTCCAGTAGACCGGACCCCAACCGAATACTCCCGCGCCAGCATAGAAATCAGAGATCAGCCACGTAACTGAAACCAAGCCTGCCAGAAAGGCGCCAGCTTTCGGCTGCATATACCAGGTAGTCAAAAAAATGGGAATCAAATAAAAGATGGTCAATTCAAGATAAAGACCGGTGACAGTATCAAGATAAGCGATGATCATTACCAGGATCAGCGACCCAATAGCAATCCAAGCGCGGTGTTTAATAGACCAGTCTTCAAATTTTGTTAATACCATTCCCTACTCCAGCGCAGTTATGTGGTTTCTACCCGCTTGTTTGGCGTTATACAAAGCCTGATCCGCAAGGTCCAACAATAATTCGATCGAAGGACTTTCTTTTGTCAGGTTTGCCAATCCGATGCTTATGGTTATATGAATCGAACCGCGGTGACATAGGATCGGTGTTTCTGCGACGCTGCGGCGCAGGCGGTCAGCCACTTCAAACCCCTCTTCTTTTTCTGTTTCGGGTAAAATAATGGCAAATTCATCCCCTCCGTAACGCCCGATGATATCCATTTTCCGCAACTCATGAGTGCATAATTTGGCTACGGCTTGCAGAGTTTGATCGCCAACCCTGTGACCGTAAGTATCATTCACAGATTTAAAATGATCGAAATCAAGCATCATCACGATCAGCGGTTTTTCGTAACGCAAAGCCCGTTCCAACTCATTTTCCGCCATCACAAAAAAGTGACGGCGGTTATATAATCCTGTTAAGGGATCGGTGGTTGCCAGTTCTTCCATGCGGGTGAACAAGCGTGCATT
>JBAXBF010000490.1:0-2420 GCA_037142095.1 Chloroflexota bacterium | reverse complement strand
CGTTCGTAATTCGCTCATCTTGTGCAATAAAATGATACTAAATGCAACATAGTGTCATTATATCATATGATAATCTTGTTGCACAAGAACGAATTTATACATCAAATTGTCACAATCAACTTGCAGAGATTTGATCGATTATGTCAGACGGTACGAACGAAATTACCAATAATATTTTATTTATTATCAACGACTCTCCCTATGGGATTGAGCATCCCTATAATGCGCTTCGCCTGGCGATCAATCTGGCAAAGCGAGCTGGGGTTTTCATCTCGGTTTTTATGGTAGGGGATGGTGTTCTATGTGCAAAAAAGGGACAGAAAACTCCTGATGGGTACTACAACATTGATAGAATGGTTCAGTCGCTGACTCGTCGGTGTAAGCTTGCTACTTGAGGAACTTGTTGTGATGCCCGCGAGCTCGGGCAAGAAGACTTGGTTGAAGGTGTTACAAAAGGTACTATGGACTTACAGGGTGAATGGACGATAGAAGCCGATAAAGTATTGGTATTCTAACCTGCTTTGGGTAAGCAGACATTTTGGCTATCTACCTAATCATTCACCCTGGATAAAATTGTCCACGCATGTCCGCTAAAAATAGGTCTCTCAAGCCATTCCTGCCGGAATGGCTTAGTTTTTCTGGATAATCTCCAAAGCAGCGATGGTTCCGTCGCTAACGGCTATCGTGATTTGGCGATACTTTTTAACTCGCACATCGCCAACGGCATATACGCCTTCCAGATTGGTTTCCATTTTCTCATTCGTTATAATATACCCTTGTTCTGACAATTGCAAAGGAGTATTTTTAAACAAACTGGTATTAGGCACCATGCCCGCAAAGATGAAAACGCCGTCTCGCTCTAAGGTAATCAATTCCTTCGTCTTGAGATTCTCCACCACCGTGAGCATCTTATCGTCTTTCTTGTCGAATTTGCGCGGTTCATGCGACCACAAAATATCAACCTTCGGGTTTGCCTTGATTTTGTCCGCGGTGATTTTTTCCGCCTGTAGCGTATCAAATTGGTGAATAACGGTGATGGATTTTACAAACTGCAAAAGCAGCAAAGATTCTTCCATGGCACTGTTGCCCCCTCCGACCACGAGAACCTCTTTATCTTTATAAAACTCCCCATCGCATGTTGCACAATAAGATATACCCTGACCCTTATATTCTTGTTCGCCGGGAACATCCAAAAGCCGGGGAGATGAACCGGTGGCAATAATCACGTATTTTGTTGTGTAGGTAACGTCGTCAACCTTCACCCATTTTTCTCTACCAGCGAGATCAATGGCGGCGATTTCTGCTGCCAACTCGAACTTGGTGCCAAACCTTTCTGCTTGTTTGCGCATATTTCCAGCTAACTCGTAGCCGGGTATCGCTTCAATAAATCCAGGATAATTAGCGACTTGATGTGTGGTCTTCACCTGACCACCTGGCGACGATTCATCGATCACTAAGGTTGCAAGAGAGGCGCGCGCGGCATAAATAGCCGCTGCCAAACCTGCTGGTCCGGCTCCTAAAATTATTAAATCGAATGGATGGGTAGTTTTAGTCATCGTCGCTATTTCCTTTATTGAATATGGTTTGGGAAAACTATGCCAATACCTCACTAATTATATCTTTTATTTGTTTTGCTGTCTGAATGCTGGACGTCGCTTTTACGACTTTACCGTTGCGATAATAAACCGTGAAGGGAAGTCCTTGAAAGGTGCGGCATTCTGGTAAGCTCTTGATCGCGGCAGCATCCGTTGTATCAAAATCCATATTCCGAAATTGAATATCAGGATACTTCTCCCGATAAACCTCAAGAATATCATAGACTGGAATACACATGGGTCCCATCCTGCCACAGCAGACAACAGCCTTTTCGCTGCTATCAATGAGTTCCTTAAGTTCCTCTTTATTTTTAAGCGTAGGTAAAGCAGTTTGAAGCATATTATTTTTCTCCTTATTTCTCAAAAAAATCGCACTGACATGTTTGCCAGTACACAGAATTTCGTACAACAAACTTTTAGATGCATTCGACATCCAAAAGTTACATATAAAAATACTGTTTTTCTAATATCTTTACATTATCTTCATAATCCCTTTGTATTGGATTTATATTCATTTAGTAAAGTTGAAAGTGTTGATTGATGTTTAGACAAAATAAAGGAGTTCATGAAAAATGAATAAGACTTGGAAGATTATATTGGTTGTCGTGGGTGTTCTGCTGGTAAGCGCCGTGATCTTTGTAGCTGGATTGTTTACCGGACGGATGGGATGGGCATTGTCTGCATTTGGACCTGGAAGAATGATGAATTGGGATTCAAACCGTAACCCGGGATTCCAAAATAAGGATGGATTCGGAAGAATGGGCGGCGGATGGAATGATGATGACTGGGGACGCTCTGGCAGAAATGATGGATACCAGAGAGGTC
>JBAXBF010000489.1:0-2425 GCA_037142095.1 Chloroflexota bacterium | reverse complement strand
GGTGCCGGGATCGCCGGTCTTTCAGCCGGATGCTATGCTCAAATGAACGGCTATCAAACACGCATCTATGAACTACACACACTGCCGGGTGGATTATGCACAGCCTGGAAACGCAAGGGTTATACCTTTGACGGCTGCATTCACTGGCTGGTAGGTTCAAAGGAGGGTTCCGGGATGAACCGCCTTTGGAAAGAACTGGGAGCCATCGATGGGCGCAAAATCTATGATGCAGAAGTCTTTACGCGGGTGGAAGACAAGAACGGTAAGGCGTTCATCGTGTACACGAATATCGATCGTCTGGAACGCCACATACTGGAGCTTGCCCCTATGGATAAAGAAGTTATCGCTGAATTTTCTAATGCGGTACGCCGCATGGCACGTATGTCGGATGTACTGCCTGCACCAGGAGTATTACCCAACTTAATCGATGCAGTGAAACTGGTGTTGAGCGCACCTGGGGCATTGGGAGATTTGCGGAAATATGGCAGCATCTCCATTCAGGAATATTCGAAAAAATTCAGCGATCCATTTCTGCGTGAATCCTTCCTGGCGTTCTTCGATATGCCCGATTTCCCAATGGCAGCCGTTATGATAACGCTGGCATGGCTGCACAATCACGACGCCGGTTATCCCAGCGGCGGATCACTGGCTTTTGCCGAAGCGATCGAGAAACGTTATCTCAACCTGGGCGGCGAGATTCATTATAAAAGACGGATTGAAAAAATTCTGGTTGAAAACGGGCGTGCCGCCGGTGTACGTTTGGAAGATGGCACAGAAGAGTGTGCAGATTATGTCATCTCCGCTGCGGATGGGCATGCCACGCTCTATGATATGCTGGAAGGAAAATTTCTCACGGACGGTCTGCGAAAAACCTATGAGAGCCAACCCATCTTCGACCCCATCGTGCAAGTCTCGTTGGGCATTGATATGGATCTTTCCGAGCAACCCGAGGTCGTCAATTTTGAGTTGGATAAACCCGTTAGCGCCGGCGGGCAGACCCATCACAGACTGGCAATCCGCAATTTCCGCTTTGATCCTACGATGGCTCCTCCAGGAAAATCTACTGTCCTGTGTATTCTTCCGGCAAATTATGAATATTGGAAAAATCTCGCGGATGATTCCGAACGCTATGAAGCAGAGAAAAAACAGGCTGCCATCATGGTGATTGACGAACTATCCAAACGCATCCCCGCTCTGGCGGAACATGTGGAGGTGATCGACGTCGCGACGCCGCTTACCTATGAACGCTACACCGCGAACTGGAAAGGGGCGATGGAAGGTTTTATGATCACCACCCAAAACTTTGCAGCATCCATGTCCGGTAAAGCCATCCCCAAGACGCTGCCAGGATTGCAAAATTTCTACATGGCAGGGCAATGGACCGAGCCGGGCGGTGGTCTGCCGCCAGCCGCATCGTCAGCTCGGGCTGTAGTGCAGATGATTTGCAAACAGGATAAGCAGGCATTCAAGACCCAGATGGTATCATAATCCGTTTAGGAGAATAGTCAGGATGTTTCATTGGTACGATTATATTCTAGTAGGCTTGGCAGCCATGGCAGCCGGGGCGGTAAATGCATTGGCGGGCGGCGGTACGCTGATCACATTTCCGGTACTGACGGCGATTGGTATTCCGGCTGTAGCAGCCAATATCACCAACACCGTCGCGCTCAGCCCGGGTTATCTGGGGGCTACCTTAGCCCAGATGAAGGACTTGCGCGGGCAAAAAGAGCGACTATGGTTGTATCTGCCCATCGGAATCATCGGCGGAGTCGCCGGTGGCTATTTGTTATTGATCAGCGGTGAACGGATATTTCGTTCTTTAGTACCGATCTTGATTCTCCTGGCATCGCTCCTGCTGGCAGTATCCGACGCGCTGCGATCCTGGCTGGTGCGCCATGCAGGAAAGAGCGCTGAGTCAAGCCATATGATGATCTGGGGAATTATTCCGCTCGGATTGGCAGCAGTCTATGGCGGTTACTTTGGCGCTGGAATGAGCGTTATTTTATTGGCTGTTCTCGGTCTGGTAGTTAACGATTCGATCACCCGCCTGAATGCCTTGAAACAAGCGCTCGCGCTAAGCATCAATGTCTCAGCAGCCGTATTTTTCGTTTTCTCCGGCAGTGTCGTGTGGCATGTGGTGATGTGGATGGCAGGCAGTGCACTGCTGGGCGGTGTATTAGGCGGAAAACTGGCAAGCCGCATCAAACCCACTTTGCTGCGCCGGATCGTGGTCGGGATCGGGGTGGCTGTGGCAATGGTTTACCTGATTCGCTAGGCTATAAACAGCCCTCTTCCGACAGGGTATTTTCAACTACTTGATCGATCTGCCCTGAAGAAATAAGCCGCTTCACAGCTTCAATATAGCCATATAGAATCGTATCTTCTTGAATGAAGGGAGCCTGTTCACGGATCAGGTGATAGACCG
>JBAXBF010000488.1:0-2428 GCA_037142095.1 Chloroflexota bacterium | reverse complement strand
AAATGCCAGCGGAACCCCCACCAGCCACATCGTACATAATTCAGTAATCAGGCTGAAGCGGGTATCTCCACCGGAGCGAATAATCCCCACGATCACCGCCATATTAATAACCCGAATCCAGAATAGGGAAGCGAAAACGAGCAGGGTATTTCTGGCATATTCCTTCGTAATCGGAGAGATATTATATAAATATAAAATCCTATCCACGTTAAGCAAGATAACACCCCCCAGAATCAGTGCCCCGAAAACACATAAGAAGATTGTCCGCTTGGCATAAGTATTGGCTTTATTTATATTTCCCGCCCCGATGTTATTTCCAATGAGCACTGCTGAGCCAAAAATCATGCCGACAAACGGCACAAAGGTAAGCTCTTCGATCGTGGAAATGATATTAATCGCGGCGATCGCGTCGGTATTGATGTGCGCATAAGCCACTTTATACATGGTGAAACCCAGCGACCAGACAATCTCGTTCACAACCACCGGCATGGAAACTTTTATAAATTTCTGTACCAGGGCTGGCGATGCGCCGGTCAGTTCACCAAAACTGGCTGCCGCCGGTGTATGCGTAAGGTAAGCGGCAACCACCATGGCGACACCTTCAACAACCCTGGCTATGCTGATCCCGAACGCCGCACCCATTAATCCCATTGCCGGCAGCCCAAAACGCCCAAAGATCAGGGCATAACACAACAGCACATCCAACGCCAACGAACAGGCGATCACCGTCATGGGTAGTTTGACATGATGCACGCTGCGCAAGATGGCATTAAAACTGGAGGTAAAAGCCACAGCAATATAACTGAAACCTACGACGCGCAGATATTGGCTGCCCAACTCCTGCACGATTGCATCATTCGAGTAAATACTCAAAATTTGTCTGGGAAATAGAACCGCTGCCCCGCCAATCAGCAGGCTGCCGCCGAGGCTTAACCCCAGGCAGAGCCCCAGGACATTACGAATGCCCTTGACATCCTTCACCCCCCAAAACTGAGACATCAGCACCGCCGAGCCGTTGGCGATTCCGAACATCAACAATTCCAGGAGAAAGAAAATCTGGTCTGCCAAACCCATCGCTGCCACCGGCAGGTCACCCAATTGCCCGACCATCATCAAATCGAGGAAACGAGTCAGGTTGATGACCAGATAATAGATAGCAATCGGATAGCTTAGTTTAAATAAGGCACTGGTAAACTCTTTATCTTTAAACATGGGAAAGAACATAGCCTCCCAATTATAAACGATTTAACCTTCATAGGCTATAATTGAACTATGCACGTTCGGGTGGAAAGCCTCAGCCACACCTACTTTCAACAACTCGGTAGACCGCTCTCTGCTCTACAAGAGATCGATCTTGAGATTCAATCCGGTGAATTTATCGCCGTCCTGGGACCCAGCGGGTGCGGTAAGTCCACTTTTCTGCGCGCTTTGTCTGGTTTGTTAAAGCCAAGCGCCGGGCAAGTGCTATTGGATGGTGAGCCGCCGCATCTGGCACTGCACGCCAAACGCATCGGCTGGCTGGCACAGAATCCGGCACTCCTCCCCTGGCATACCGCTCGCGAGAACATTGCCCTGGCGCAGCGCATCAATCCCCAAAATGGACGTACCCTGCTTTCGCCGGATGATCTCCTGGGGAGAATGGGATTGTCGGATTATGCCGGAAACTATCCTTTCTCTCTTTCGGGTGGAATGAAACACCGCGTCGCCCTGGCACGCACCCTGGCGCTGAATGCCTCGCTGTGGTTAATGGATGAACCCTTCGCCGCATTGGATGAGTTGACGCGTGAGGCGCTCACCGAAGAGCTGCTCTCTTTGTGGACGCAGTTCCGCCCGACCGCTGTCTGGGTTACCCACCATATCTACGAAGCAGCGCGCCTGGCTAACCGCGTGTTTATCCTGACCCCCCGCCCGGGACGCATCGCCACCTGCATAACCATCCCTCTGTCCTATCCACGCGACGAAACCCAGCCCGAATTTGGCTATGCCGTGCATGCCATCCGCGCCGCGCTGCGCTCTTCACAAGAAAGGGTATGATGAAAACATTAGAAGAATACAGCGGTATGGCAACCGCCGGGGTCATCATCGCCATCACGCTCCTGCTCTGGGAACTAGGCGTGCGCGTCACCCATCTGCCGGTATATCTCTTGCCGGCACCAAGCGCCATCCTCGCCACGCTGGCTGCCAACCCTGGTGAATACAGCCTGGCGAGTCTGATCACCTTGAGTGAAGCCGCTCTGGGACTGCTGTTAGGTCTGTCCGCCGGCATCGCGGCGGCTGTCCTTTTGGGATTGGTGCCGCGCTTGGAACAAGGGGTGATGACGCTCGCCATCCTGATTAAATCCACCCCGATGGTGGCGATTGCGCCCCTGCTCACCATCTGGCTGGGATTCGGCATGTTCCCCAAAATCCTCATCACGGCTCTGCTGAC
>JBAXBF010000487.1:0-2435 GCA_037142095.1 Chloroflexota bacterium | reverse complement strand
CCGGTGTCGATGTTGGTGTTACCGGTGTCGATGTTGGTGTTACCGGTGTCGATGTTGGTGTTACCGGTGTCGATGTCGGGGCGCTGGCCGTTTTAGCATAAGAGTCGGCTGTTTGTTTTGCCACTGCCGTCTGTGTCAAATAGGGTCCAGCAGTCTCGATAACTCCAGTTGTCGGAGAAGGTGTACTGGTGGAAGGAGTGCCGGTTACGGTGGGGGTTGGTGTACCCGGTGTGCCAGTTCCCCCGACAACAATCTGAACATAGAATGTTCCACCCTCAACATTTATTCCAAAAAAAGTGCCGTCAGCCGCTTTTAAACGATAATAAGCATTGTATCTTCCAGTCGCTGTCGGCGCCTTGAGGTCGACCGTAACGTCTACTGAACCGCCCGGTGGGACACTACTGGTCGTCAGCACGGATGTGTCCGAAGTGCTCATCTTGACACCAGCAATAAACGCCGCTAAATAATCTGACGTCCAGGTGCAGGTGCCGGCATTCACTAAACGCCACGTTTTCTTAAACGCCGCGCCTGGGTCTATCTTTGTGCCGTCCGGAATAGTAACATCCGCCACAAAATTAGCCAGATTACATGGTTTTTGTAAGGGCTGTTGGGATTGAGAAGTGGGCGGTAAAGTAGGAATCGCCACATCCGGCGTCGGGGACATCAGCACCGGAGAAGGCATGGGCGGCTTTGTAACGGTCGGCTTCGCCATCAAGGTCTGCGTGATACCAGCCTGCACGGTTTGCATCAATGATGTCTGCTGTATGGAAATCTGGGTAGCTATCATGCCTTCATCATTCCCCGAATCACAGGCAGAAATATAAAACACTGTAATCACTGTTAAAAGGATCAGAGAAACTATCTTACGTCTCATGAATTTTCTCCTTATACTGCCATCTCTTTGGCTTTCTGGACAACTTCAACCACTGCTGGAAGATCAATTCCCAGACGTTGGAGCGTTTCTAAACGCGGAATGCCGTTTTCATCCCAACCACGCCGTTTATAGACGGTATCAACAAGCTGCTCATAACGATCCTGGCGATATTTACGCAAAGCCGCCATTTTTTCTTGAGTAGTCATCCCACTGAGATCGATCCCGACCTGCTCGCGAAGTTGTTTATCATAGCGCTCGACACGCGACTCATATTCATCTGCCGTCACGGGACCCATCGCCCGATAAGGCGGGTAATCATGTTTGCGCGTTCCAAATCCCAAACGCAGAGAAAAGACACGCTGGAAGTTATAAACTTTTTCGGATTGGTGTAATAAGTCTTCTATCTTCGTCGGCTTGCCGGTAGTCCCTTCATACAGCCAGGTGTAGTTTTCGACGTGCTCGGGCACCTTCGCCGGTTCCGTCGTCTTTGAATTATCTTTCGGTAAAATGTCATTCCAGGGAAGTTTGCACAAACCATTGAGGCTGAACCAGGTACGCCAGAGCGGGAAATAGTGCAGCGCCTCCGCTTTGGCTTCAAAAGTGGGAAGCTGGTTATTGACCTGATCCATAAAGATCAGCCAGGCTTCATCGTGTTGGGCGCCCTTGACCGCCATACCATAACCACCCTGCTGGGCAAGCGATTCCTTCGTCATATACTCCGAAATCTCCATGCCCTTCACTTCCATGCCGATATCCCAAAGGAATTTAAGGTCAGCCCCAAATTCTTCCGCAAAGATTTGCTTCATGCGGCGAACACCCTGCCCAACAATCATGCCAAAACCTTCCCCGCGCGCCATCTGGTGAATCAATTCCAGACATGCTGCGGTATTGCCCCAATCCAACTCTAAACCGCCGGTGCGCTCTTTATTCAGAATACCTTCCTGATAACATTCCATCACAAAAGCCAATGAGTTGGCAAGTGTGATCGAGTCAATCCCGTACGTGTCGGCGTAAAAATTCATCTCCAGCAAAGCCCGAGGATCGAAATTGCCAATATTGGAACCAAAACCCGCCGCAGTTTCATACTCAGGACCATCCACCAACACCGCCTGACCGGCATAGGGTCCGGTCTCCAGGTGGAAATGATCGACGCCATGAGCGCAGGAAAGGGTGCAACCCAGCCAGCAGCCGTCTGGCATCCCTTGCGTAAAAGATGACAACCAGACTGCGGTGCCAATCTTCTTGGCATCCGGGTGCCCGCCATAACGGTAATTGTGCGTGGGCAACAAGTCGAAGTGATCCATGGTATCCACCAGGTTGGCAGTCCCAATTTTACGCATTTGATTTTGAACGTCATCATAATCCGAAATCTCTTTGTTAATGCGCTTGCCAGCCTTGCGAATCAACTCCATATTGACCGGATGATTACTGTCACCCTTCATACTGCTGTACTTAACCACAATTGCTTGCAAGTGTTTATCGCGGAACACGCGCCCGGGTCCACCGCGGGCACACTGTTTCACCCGCATTTCCTTGCGGCGGATATCGTACCAGGATAAAT
>JBAXBF010000486.1:0-2436 GCA_037142095.1 Chloroflexota bacterium | reverse complement strand
ACTGCAAGGTGGCTCTGGGCGGTGGACCGCAGACCTTTGAATATTATTCTAAAACGATCGGACGCCACATGCGTGTGGTCGCCTTCAGTCCGAAGATTGGGCAGTTTGCGACCATTTTTGAGGACATCACCCAGAGGCGCTTGACAGAGATTGCGCTGCGCGAGAGCAACCAGCGTTACACCCAACTGGCAGAACAGAGCCGCAGTATCGCCTGGGAAGTGGATGGGCAGGGATTGTACACCTATATCAGTCCTGTGGTAGAAAAAGTATTGGGGTACCAACCTGAAGAAATCACTGGTAAGCTGCACTTCTACGATCTCCATCCCGAAGAAAGTCGTGAGGAATTTGCAAAGGCGGCTTTTGAAGTTTTCAAGCGCAAAGAATCGTTTCGCAACTTGGAGAATCAAGTTCAGGCCAAAGATGGACGGATCCTCTGGATTTCCACAAACGGCATCCCTATTCTGGGTGCCGGCCGCGAATTTCTGGGCTATCGTGGTTCCGACATGGACATCTCCGAGCGCAAGCAGATGGAAGAATCTCTGCGCAAGAGCCAGAAGTTGTACCTGGGTATTGTCGAAAATCAGACGGATCCGGTATGCCACTGGCTGCTTGATACGACCCTGATCTTTGTTAACCAGGCTTATTGTGATTACTTCGGTAAGCCGCGCGAGGAGTTCATCGGCAAGCGGCTCATGTCCTGGCTGCTGCCGGAGACAAAGGAAATCTTCCGGGATGTGATCGATATCCTTCAACGTCGGGAAGTGGATACCATCACCCGCGAGGAGTACAACATCAGTCCTGAGGGTAAGAGACGCTGGATCATTTGGGTGTATCATTCTATTGAGGATACTGAAAATAACATTGTCGAAATTCAATCGGTGGGGCGGGATATCACCGAACGCAAGCGGGCAGAGGAAGCCCTGCTTCAAGAGAAAATTTTACTGCGTACCCTGATTGATAACATCCCGGACCCCATCTATACGATGGATACCAAAAGGCGTAAGACTCTTACCAATCTGGCGGATCTGGCTGTGATGGGGCGTAAGGATGAAACAGAAGTTTTGGGCAAAACGGATGCAGAGATCTATGGAGCAGAGCAGGCAGCTCCCTTAATGGCATTAAACGCTCTTGTGATAGATAACGACCAACCTGTATTTAATATTGAGGAATGTTTGTCTGATTCTGAGGGCAAACCGCATTACTTTTTGGCTTCTCAAATACCCCTGCACGGCGCGAGTGGAGAGGTGATCGGCTTGGTGGGAATCGGGCATGATATCACCCAGCGCAAACAGAGGGAGGAAGAATTACATCAGCTCAACACCCAATTAAAACAAACAACGGCATTTGCTAACCAAATGGCGGAGAAAGCCGAAAAGGCGACTCTGGCAAAGAGCGAGTTTCTGGCGAACATGAGCCACGAAATCCGCACGCCGATGAATGGCGTGATCGGGATGACCGGCTTGCTGCTGGATACCGAATTGAAAGAAGAACAACAGCGTTATGCCGAGATAATCCGCTCCAGCGGCGAGGCGCTTTTGTTTTTAATCAACGATATCCTTGACTTTTCGAAAATTGAAGCAGGCAAGTTGGACTTGGAGACTTTGGACTTCGAATTGCACAAACTACTGGATGAAACGACAACAGCCATGGCAATCCGCGCCCACGAGAAAGGGCTGGTTCTGCCCTGTACGGCTGAGTCCAATGTTCCCGCCATTTTGCGGGGCGATCCAGGACGCCTGCGCCAGATTCTGACCAACCTGCTGGGCAATGCCATCAAATTCACCCAGAAAGGGGAAGTAAGCGTGCGGGTTACAAAATTAGCAGAAACAGGGCAAGATGTTGTATTGCGTTTCGCGGTGCGGGATACGGGTATCGGCATCCCAGCCGATAAGGTCGGTTTGATCTTCAATAAGTTCACCCAGGCGGATGTCTCGACCACGCGACAATATGGCGGTACGGGGCTGGGCTTGGCGATCTCGAAGCAGTTGGCGGAATTGATGGGCGGCGAAATTGGGGTAGAGAGCGAAGCGGGTAAAGGCTCTGAATTTTGGTTCACGGTTTGCTTGAAGGTTCTCAGTGAAAGGCGCGCCATAACGCGGCGCAAAAAGGCTCCTGAAATCACGCCGATCTCGTTTGATTCTAAAAAGCGCATCCTGCTCGTGGAGGACAACATGGTCAACCAGCAGGTAGCCCTGGGCATCCTCAAGAAACTGGGACTGCGGGCGGATGCGGCGGCGAATGGCTTGGAGGCGCTGCGGGCACTGGAGAGCCTGCCCTATGACCTGGTGTTCATGGATGTGCAAATGCCGCAGATGGACGGGCTGGAAGCTACCCGCCAAATCCGCGCTCCCCAATCGAATGTGCTCAACCATGCGATTCCGATCATCGCCATGACCGCCAGCGCAATGCAGGAAGACCGTGAACGCTGTATCCAGG
>JBAXBF010000485.1:0-2437 GCA_037142095.1 Chloroflexota bacterium | reverse complement strand
GCACTCTGCCGCTATATTACGCAGGCATCTCCGGCTGACTTCCAACCGATGAAAGCCAACTTTGGCATATTACCCTCTCTTGAGATGGATCATCGTTTAGGAAAACGCCAAAGAGCTGCCTTGTATGCCCAGCGCGCAAAAGCTGATTTAGAGACATTTCTTGCAAAAATTAACATCTGAAAGGATGGTACAATTATCTAATGCCATTCATGAAATTCCGATTTCCCATTTGGAGCATACCTTTACTCATTTTTTTTGTTTGCGTTATGGCATTCGGACTTCTTATACCAGGATTGGGGTTTTACTGGGATGACTGGACGGTGATCTATTTAACCAAAGTTAAAGGTCTTTGGGGAATGAAAGAATTATTAGCTTATGACCGTCCTTTTTCGATCTGGATGTATGTGATTGCAAATATGATAGGGGGCACCAATCCAACCTCTCGCCAGATACTAGCGTTGCTGGTACGTTGTTTTTCGGTGATCGCATTATGGTGGGCTTTTAAAGAAATTTGGCTTGGGCACATTCGAGAAATTACTTGGATTGTACTGTTATACGCCATTTATCCAGCATTCATTCAACAATCAATTGCGGTTACTTATACGCAAGGTTTCTTATTATATAGTATCTATTTTCTGTCGATCGGTTTCATGGTAAAAGCATTTCGTTCTGATCGGTTTTTCTGGTTGTTTTCATTCATTGCTGTAGGGTTATCTGTTTTACATATCGTCACAGTTGAATATTTTGTAGGCTTGGAAATGTTTCGCCCTATAGTATTATGGTTCATTTTGGAAGATAGATTTAATAAAAAAAACGAACGTTTGATTAATGTTGCTCGTTATTGGTTACCTTATGCTCTGGTTTTATTTGTACTGGCTGTTTGGCGATTATTTTTTGTTATCTTGCCGGATGATACCAACGCTCCTAAGTTACTAAAATTATTGATGTCTCAACCTGCGAATGCAATGGTTGACCTCATACAATATATGGTAAGAGATTTTATTTATATAGTGATTCCGTCTTGGTATAAATCTTTGCAACCCGAAATTGTTAATATACAAGACCGATTTATCCTCTTTACTTGGGGAATAGCTACTTTGACAGGTCTCCTAGTAGCTTTTTTTATGAGTAAGATGAATTCCAGTTCTGAAATGGAGAAAAATGATACTCAGAAGCGCTGGTTAAAACAAATATTCTTTTCTGGAATATACTGCATAGTGGTTGGGCTTATTCCCATTTGGATTGCAGGAAGAGATATTGGCAATGGGTATTATGCTGATCGTTTTAGTTTGCCAGCCTTAATGGGTGGCAGTATGTTCATTGTAAGTCTTATTGGCTTACTTATACAAAATCCGAAACATCAGCTCATCATTTTCAGCGTTCTGGTTGGATTAGCCGTTGGATTACATTTACGAATTGCGAATGATTATCGCCAAGATTGGACAAATCAAAAACGTTTTTACTGGCAATTATATTGGCGGGCGCCAAGTATTTTACCTCAAACAGCGATTATCTCATCTGACTCGATTTTTACTTATACGAATGGATATGCACTCTCCTCCGCGATAAGTACATTGTATCCTCCTGTTCTCAATGATGGTAAGATAAGTTATTGGTTTGTGGATGCTTATGATACGGCAGTAACGCGCGGCGGAAACCTGCGCGAATTTTTAAATGGGACAAATATTGAATTTACCAGACGTTCATTTAAATTTTCGGGATCTAGTCTTAATACTTTGATGATTGATTACAAAGCTCAAGATCACTGTCTTTGGGTATTAAATCCAAATGATGTATACAACAGTGAGTTGCCATCAATTATGAAAGACATATTACCGGTTGCTAATTTGAATCGAATTGTTCCAGAGGCATCTAAACCTGGCTATCCTCTGAAAGATATATACGGAGAAGAACCTTATCATGATTGGTGTTATTATTATCAGAAAGCTGACTTGGCTCGCCAACAGAAAGATTGGCTCAAGGTTCTTCAATATTGGGAGGAGGCGGATAAACTAGGGTACCAACCAACAAATGCCTTTGAGTTCATTCCATTTATCGAAGCTTATGGAACTCTTGGAGAATGGACAAAGGCAGGTGAATTAAGTCGCGAGGCTTCTAAATGGCAGCTCAATTCACAGGCGATGCTATGTGCAACTTGGAAACGATTTCGTACTGAGCCATTGAATGATAGATCTAGTCGAGATCAAATTTACTCTAAGATCAATGAGCGTTTGAAGTGCCCTTAATCTTTAGTTTCCGGTAAATTAAATTGCCCCTCCGACGAATGATGGAGGGTAGAACCTTAATAACTCTTTGGAATGCCCGTTTTTCAGCCTGGTGAAGCCGCCACAACCCGTTTTTGTCTGCGGTGCGCTTGGATTTCTTTGGGCAAATGACCAAAAACCGAGGTTTTTTTGCGAATTTGCCCTGGCAGCGG
>JBAXBF010000484.1:0-2454 GCA_037142095.1 Chloroflexota bacterium | reverse complement strand
CCCAATCCCACGAATCCCCAACGCCAGGCATCACCGCCCGTGGCAAATCCCAAAGCCAGCACGCCGGCGATCGTTCCCAGCAACTGCATTAAGCCGATAAATCCCATCGCCATGCCACGCCGCGCCTGGGGAAAATGATCTGCCACCAGCGAAAAAGTTGCCGGCATGATACAACCCAAACCGAACCCTGAAATCGCACGCATGATAATCAACGTCTCGAAATTGGGCGACATACCCACCAGAATCGTCCATAAACCCCAAAGCATGGTTGCAATAATCAAAATCCGCTTGCGTGAGTATTTATCGGAAGCATATCCCCAGACCGGTGCGCTGATGGTTTGTAATACAGTCCTTAATGTTTCCATCAGACCAAACAGGCTGGGAGTCATCCCAGGAAAATAGCGTAGAATGCTATTCTGCAACACTCCCATGGATTGAGCCGCACCCTGGTCAATAAAGTAACCAAAACTCAACGCAATCAGTGTATTACGATGACGGGATTGCTTTTTTTCTTCCATAATCATTCTCCAACTAAAGACTAAATGATTGTATTTTTACCAATAAAAAAACTTCCTTTTCCAGAAACCAGTCAATCCAGAGTTTCCTGTTGCTTACGGAATACTCCAGACTTCCGGTAAGGCATCTGACAAGGCGATAAGTACGGCATTAAGGGTAGCATAATCATCCCGCAATAAGGTGATGAGTTCTTGAGCAGCTTCACGCGCCCAGGCAGGATTAACCACCTGCTGGGCTTCATGTGTCTGCTGCAAATGAGCCGCCAGCAATTCACCAACGGGATAATCGGTACCGCGCAGGATATGGCGAAAATAACCGAAGTGTCCGGTACTGGTAAAAGCCCTCAGTTCCGCTGGATTACACAGATAAATGACATCCAGGCTGAGCGGTGGTCGCGGTGGCAAGAGATGCCGGATAACGCCCCCGCTGCGATAACCCACTGATAGGACGGTCATTTCCACTGGCACATTGCGGTTGATGCGGTTATCCGCGACGATGGACTCATCCACATTCTCTGCCGTAACCAGTTGGCGCACTAACCCGTCATCGTCAATATGAATATCCTGGATTAAACCGTAAACCTGATAATCCTTATCCAACGGGACGCGGACCAGAGCACCAAAAGAAGGTGCATTAAGTTGTGAAACCCGGCAGCCAACCACAAATCCAGTTGTACCTGCTCTTAATAAACGTCCGATTTCAATGGTCGATTCTGTGCTCATTTCATCCTCGTTCTACCACCATGATTTTTGTGATGTTGTTTATGCGACACTTTCCCTATTGCAACTCGATATTTCATCAGTTCACCCACAATCATTTGAGTCAATTGTTCCTTTTCCGCAAATGTAACCACTGCAGCCTCATGAGCACGATGCAACAAGTATGGATATGGATCATTTCCTAACGTGCGGCACTGCTGCAATAAGACGGCATGGAGTAGACCGAGTTTCTCACTCGAATCTGCCACCCAGGCGGGGATTTCAACCCGCGCCAACCAGGGATGGCCCACTTTACCAACATTTAAATAGAAAAAGTGTAATGCAATCTCATCTTGATAATCTTTATCAGACTGGGATTGAATACCAAATACGGATGATCGTTCTCCAGGAGCGATGATATCAGCCAATAAAACCTCATCCGAAACGCCCATATAGGGCTTTACCTTTGCCGCCTGATCAAGTGCATCATCTGGCAGAGAAGCCACCTCAAGCAGTTTAAGAATATAGTTTGCATGCGGTTTATCTACATACGCCGCCGTAGTAACATCGAGTTCACGCAAACGCCGAAGGATTTTTTTATAGGATTCCAATACTTTACGGAAGGAATTTCCACTATCTTCTTCTGAACCTTTTGCTCCCCAGAGTTCCAATGTACCATCTGTCAAAGTAACGATGGGAGATCGAGAATCATTATGATCAGTCTGCATACCACAGATCAACTCCACGAATACCTGACGTTCCAATAAGTCGCGTTTCAGAGAGATATCAGAGACAGAGAATGTGTCATCATATAATTCTTCATAGAACAATTTGCAGCGTGTAAAAATCTCCGGCGCTGCAGCATTACCCAAATGTAAACGCAACGCGCCAACATTAACCAGAGAATAATTTACTTGAGCATGACGATCGGGAAGAATTTGAGAACCATCTGCCGTCAATAACCAAATACCTGGTTGGAATTGAGGGGCTGGATAATGTCCGTTAAGGGGCTCATCTTTAGGTAAGGCACAGCGTAACGAAAGCGACGCCGAGCCTGCGCGCTTCACTTTCTGGCGCAGATTAGGAAGGTCATTTGCATAATGCGCAAGCATATTTTTTGCTTTGATGCGTTTTTCATTCACGCTTTCGCTGAATGCCTGTGCCTGTTCGCCAATCTTCTTAACTTGATGGTGAAGTTCTTGAAAGTCGAGTGACATAGTTGTATTTTACTATACTTTAT
>JBAXBF010000483.1:0-2456 GCA_037142095.1 Chloroflexota bacterium | reverse complement strand
AGGATGATCCTACGCGTGTGCCTGAAGTCCGCTGGCGCGGACATTCGAATCTGCTGTATGTCAATTGGCTGAACTATTATGTCTATCAGGTCACACCGTACCATGTTGAGGAAATCCCACATGGATTACTGGAAGAATGAGGCTTAAAGATCGCTAATCCTTATGGCTAAAGTAGTTGTGGCGATGAGCGGTGGCGTGGACAGCGCCGTTGCGGCGGCTTTGCTTGTTCAGCAAGGGCACCAGGTGACGGGTGTGATGCTGCATTTGTGGAGCGAAGCCGGCAGAGAAGATGAAAATAAATGCTGCACACCCGAATCGGCGGGAGAGGCGCGCCGTGAGGCGGAAAAAATGGGCTTTCCGTTCTATGTAGTGGAAGCTTCCGAACCGTTCCGGCGAGCGGTTGTGCAGTATTTTCTCGACGAATATGCGCGTGGGGCGACGCCTAATCCATGTATCGTATGTAATCCAACCATCAAATGGGGTCTCTTG
The DNA here is from genome assembly GCA_037142095.1 of Chloroflexota bacterium. GTDB lineage: Bacteria > Chloroflexota > Anaerolineae > Anaerolineales > DRKV01 > JBAXBF01. Next base: position 1,967 of record JBAXBF010000483.1, on the reverse strand, counting down.
CTGGATAAATTGAAAAATTTTAACGCTGACTACATCGCCACCGGGCATTATGCTCGCCTGCGTCCTCTACTAGATGGTAAAATCGCGCTCTTGAGAGCCCTGGACGAACTCAAAGACCAGTCCTATATGCTGCACAGGCTTACTCAGGCGCAGTTGGCGCAAACCTTTTTTCCTTTGGGAGAGTTACATAAGCCCCAGGTGCGCGAGATTGCCCGTTCTCTGGATCTGTCCGTTGCGGCGCGTGAGGAAAGTCAGGACTTATGTTTTGTCGCTGACCGGGATTACCGCGACTTTTTGGTGAAGTATATTCCCACAGCCGTTCATCCAGGGGACATTGTGAACGAAGCAGGCAAAGTACTGGGAAAGCACCAGGGGTTGGCGTTCTACACCATCGGGCAGCGTAAAGGCATTCGAATCGCGGCTCCTCAGCCCTATTACGTACTCGATAAAGACATCCCTAACAATGTTTTGATTGTAGGCACGCAGGATAGGCTGGGGTGCACCGAGCTCGATGCCGTAAGCGTCAATTGGATTGGTGGATCTCCGCCTGAATCGCCTTGCCGTGCCTTGGTAAAAATCCGTTACAAGGCGGATTTTGTTGAAGGGATGGTGACGCCATTGGGTATAGACAGCGCACATGTCCGTTTCGAGCAGCCCATGCGTGATATTTCCCCCGGGCAAGCGGTTGTCTTTTATGATGGGGAAAGTGTCCTGGGCGGTGGCTTTATTAAAATTTAAGGAAAATATGAATTTATCACTCGATGGAAAGACCATTTTTCACAGTGAAGTTACGAATGTAACTCGGAACGGGTTTTGGATTCTGATGGATGAGTCCGGAATTTGGAAAGAGTATTTCGTATCCTTTCGAGATTATCCGTCTTTTGAACATGCTTCAGTTGAGCAACTCTGTGCAATGCAGCAAATTGGAACGAATCATCTACATTGGGCAGAGATAGATGAGGATATTGAGATCGATGCGCTTAGAGAACCCGAGAAATACGCCCTTTTATTCAAGCGGGGTAAGATTGCTGGGGTTTCTCATTAGATTTATACCACTAACTTTTTATACGACTCTCTCGATGTCAAAACGATCAGATAGAAGAAGTGCAAACCACGGAACACACAGACCACACGGAAAATAAAATCTTATTCAGTCATCCGTATGTTCCGTGGTTAATATTCTTAAACCTTCTTTGCGTTCTTTTTTTCTATCAAACAAAAGATATGGTAAAATTAGAATAGTTGCCAATTTCCTAACAAACACATCGGGAGGTCTTCATGCCGGATCTAACAGGACAATCCATCGGACGTTATCACATCATTGCTCCCCTGGGTGAAGGCGGCATGGCAACGGTCTATAAAGCCTTTGACACGCGTCTGGAAAGTAACGTCGCCATCAAGTTCATCCGCAAAGAAAATATCCTGCCCAACCAGTGGCAGCATATGACTGCCCGCTTCGAACGCGAAGCCAAGCGCATGGCGCGATTCACACACCTCAACATCGTTAAAGTGATGGATTTTGGCGAGTACGAGGGCAGTCCCTATCTGGTGATGCCGTATCTTTCGGGAGGCACCTTGAAAGACATGCTGAAAGCCAGAAGTGGGAAAGGCATCCCTTATCAGGATGCGGTGCGTATCTTGGCGCCGGTGGCGCGTGCTCTGCAATACGCTCACGAACAGGATACCATCCACCGCGATGTCAAACCAGCCAATATTCTCTTGACCGATAAAGGGCAGCCGATGCTGTCCGACTTCGGCGTGGCGAAGATTCTCGATTTAGACGAGGGCAACACTTTGACTGGCACGGGGGTTGGCGTGGGCACCCCCAAATACATGGCGCCCGAGCAGTGGATGAACAACGTCTCGCCGCAGACGGACGTGTATGCCCTGGGGGTGGTCTTATACGAGATGGTGATCGGACGCGTACCGTATGATGCCGACACACCTGCCGGTGTGATGTTGAAACA
>JBAXBF010000482.1:0-2459 GCA_037142095.1 Chloroflexota bacterium | reverse complement strand
GCTTTAAGCATTAAATCGGCGCCCGGGTTGCGGTAAAAAACATACTCTGCGCTGTTTTCATCCGGCTTGGCAATAAAAGCCAGAGTGGTGCGCGCATAGGAATCAAAACGCATCCCGCTGACATCCACTCCTTGTTCTTTGATGACCTCATAGAGATGGTGTCCAAAAGCATCGTCGCCGACCTTGCCGACGAACGCGCTGTGATAACCCAGCTTAGCAATGGCGACAGCCGCGTTTGCCGGGGCGCCGCCGGGATTAGGCTGAAATGCACTCACATCGGCTAGTCTGCGTCCCAATTCGGCTGGGAACATATCCACCAATAATTCACCAAGACAGATAATCAACGGCGTATCCTTACTTTGATTGGGCATTTTAGTTTTCCTCCAGTACGATTTTGGACGGTATGGATTTGATGAGCTTACGAGCCGCTTTGGGCATTATCATAATTAACGAAAGAAATTCATCAAGATAGTTGCCAACAACCTGTATTTTGAATTATAATCCAAATAGATGAATTTTGTTTAGTCTCCAAAGGATGATCATCTATGCCACAACCAGTGCGTAAGAGTTCTTACCCAATTGTTATTGCTAATCAGCGAAAACGGACGGAGTCGGGAGGCAAGCTTGGCGCATTGCGTTCATGGACCCGTCTTGCGGTCGGGATTGCTGTATTTAGCACCGAGGCGATCTTTGATCGTACCAGAGTATGGGAGCGCACCCTAAAAACTGCCGAAACAAACACCTTGTCTGAAAATGCCGCCCATAAACTGGACAGAGAAATCCAACCCACACCGCCATCTCCCGAAGCTTATGCCTTGATTGGATTGATTTTTGATGCCGAGTCAAAACTGGTTCGCAGCGCTGAGACCGGAAAAAGGGTGGAAAGACTTGTTGACCATCTGCTTTCGCCTCCGCTCGCTTTTCTGCGGAAAAGATGGATCCTAAAACCGTTCTATCATCAATTTGACCATTGGGTGGAACGTGGTCAGTATGAAGTGGATCGCTGGCAAGAAATTGGTAAAATCGAAGAAAGTCACAGCAAGGAATTGCTTAAGGCGGCAACGGCTGTTACCGTTGATGATACCATTGATTATTTGAGTACCAATCCTGACTTACAGGAATTGGTTCAAACCCAAAGTACCAGTTTGATTAACGAATTAATTGAAGAGGTGCGCGAACGCGCTGTAACGATTAATACGGTAGTCGAGGGCATGATTCGCAAAATATTGGGACTCACCCCCCGTGAATATATCCCGGGTCCTCCTGCTGAAATCCGCCGTTGGGCGCATCTAATCCCTACTTCGATGGATAAGAGAACATGACCAGAAAACCTCGCTCAGGTCCGGCTTCGCAAATGGGATATTACGGAGATTTTGTCAGCCGTTCTTTTGCGTTTATGCTGGACGCGGCAATTATCTCCATTTCTTTTGCCTTTATCATCTGGCTGGTTAATGTAACCGCCACCACGATGCAATTCAGAACCGTGGTGGGGTTTACCCTGTCAAACTACCCAAAAATCCTTTATTTCTTGGATCAGATCAGTGTCCCCCAAACGATGGCGGCGCTTGCCTTGGTTTACACATTAGCATACTTTATTTTCTTCTGGTCATTAACCGGGCAAACCCTGGGGAAAGCATTGTTGGGGCTGCGGGTTGTTGCGAAAAATGGAAAACGTATGATGGTATGGCACTCGATCATTCGCTTGATGGGTTATTTTGTTTCGATCGTTACGTTATTCTTAGGTTTTGTTTGGGTTATATTTGATGAGCGCCGTCAAGGATTGCACGATAAACTTGCCGGGACCTATGTCATCTACACCTGGGATGCGATTCCTGATGAACAATTCCTTGCCGATAAAGTATTGGATACAACCGGTCACTTGCCGGATGGTTATACCCCGAAGGTCAAATAAGTACGCTGGTTGAGACGATATTTATGCCAACATCTACCTTACGTTCTGTGCGCAACATTCCTCGTTATCAAGAAATTGTGCGTGTATTCGTCCGCCATGGTTTTGGCTTTATCTTTGAAAATCTGAATACAGAGATGTTACGTCCCTTGTTTGGAATATTCCGTAAGGGACAAACCCAAATTACGCCCGAACTTATCGATAATTTGGCGTCCCATTTCCGCCTCGCTTTGGAAGAATTAGGTCCCACCTTTGTCAAACTCGGGCAGTTACTATCTACACGTCCAGATTTATTACCCCCCCGTTACATCAATGAACTGAGCAAATTGCAGGATACGGTTCCACCGGTTAGTTGGACCAGTATTCACCACTTGCTTCAAGAAGAGTATGGTGAAGCGCCGGAAAACCTTTTTTACCACATTGACCATGAACCGATCGCAGCCGCCTCCCTGGCGCAAGTGCATGCGGCGATCTTACAGGATGGCGAAAGAGTCGTCATCAAGGCTCAGCGTCCCAACATTACGAAAATCATCACCCGTGATCTGGATGT
>JBAXBF010000481.1:0-2462 GCA_037142095.1 Chloroflexota bacterium | reverse complement strand
AGCAAGGCGCCTGGCTTGCCATGAGTATTTTACTTTAGTACGACCGCTATCTAGCGAGAACAATTTAAATGATCTCTTTAGCGAATTGTCTATTTGAGAATAGAAATCAAGAGTTAATTATATATATCTAAACAATTCGGAGACATAAAGAGAAAAAGAAGGTTTTACGAAAAACGAAAAGGAACTTGCTGGAAATCGAGAATAGGTCGATGTTCAGCTAAAGGAGAAAACAAAAGCATAATTCAGTTACCTTTTGAAAACGTTATAAGCAATAATTTCAAAAACAGAAAAATGCTAAAATATATTATGAGTCGAACTACTGTATATAACACTACTGTAATTTGGAAAGGGGGCCATTGGGGTCATATAACAATGGGAAATGGTCCAGAAATGAATTTTTCCGCTCCACCGGATGCGCAGGGTCATCCAGGCGTTTTAACTCCCGAGGATGCATTCGTCGCAGCCGCTAATACCTGCATTATGATGATGTTTATCTGGGCAAGCGAGCGCTATAAGCTCAAATTGATCTCTTATGAGTGCCGTACGGAGGGCACCAAGTTGATTGAATTGGATCGCACAGAGACTTTCACACATCTGCGCCTATGGCCTGTGATCCGTATCTCAGCCAATGGTGAGAAGTATGACGTGGTCATGGCGCGAACACAGCGTGCCCTTCAATCCGCTCGTAAGTATAGTCTGGTAGCCAATTCGATCAAATCGGAGATTTTAATTGAACCAACCATCGAGATTTTAGAGTAGAAATTTCCTTGCAAAGATTAGGTTTTCATTGGCAAATTAGGAGATGAGATGATCACGAATTACATTGAAACGCATAAACACCTGGAAGACCGTCTGGTTGAACTGGGAACCGAACTACCTGGTCCGATGAGCGGCTTTGCACGATTGCATAAAAAGGCAGTCGAGGAAGGGGCACTTAGCGCCAAGACCAAAGAATTGATGGCGTTGGCGATTGGTATTGTAATTGGCTGCGATGGGTGTATTGCTTATCACGTGCACGATGCGGTTGTTGCTGGTGCGACTCGCCAGGAAATGTTGGAAACCATTGGTGTGGCGATATTGATGGGGGGCGGACCGGCATCCATGTATGCCGCTCATGCAATGGATGCGGTGGAACAATTCTTAACCAAACCATAACACGTCCTTAATAAAACAATAACCTGGGTTGGTTTGGATTGAAATATAATTATTCAGTTTGGAGGAAAATAACATGTTATCGATCAAAGTTCTTGGTATCGGTTGTGCAAATTGTAAGAATGTGGAGAAAATTGCCACCAAAGCGGCAGCGAATTTGGGTGTTGAGTTTACCGTTGAAAAACTCACCGAACCTCCCACTTGGAAAAAATATGCAATTATGGCGACGCCTGGCTTGGTGATCAATGAAAAATTGGTCTGTGCTGGTCGTATTCCCAATGAAGCAGAAGTAACCACCTGGATCGCGAATGCTTTAGAAGATGAATAAAAGATTTGACGTAAGAAACGAGAGGGTATTCTATGGAAAATAAGACTAAAGTTTTATTCCTTTGTACTGGTAATTCTGCTCGAAGCCAGATGGCAGAGGCGTTTCTGCGGAAGTTTGCTGGTGACAAATTTGAGGTTTACAGCGCAGGGTTGGAACCACAAGGTGTTAATCCCTACACTATTCGTGTGATGGAAGAAATTGGCTACAATATGAGTTCGTACCGTTCCAAGTCACTCATGGAATATATGGGTAAGAACCATTTTGGGTATTTGATCACCGTCTGTGGTAGTGCGGATAAGAACTGTCCGATCTTTCCCGGCATGGGAATGCGGATGCACTGGGGTTTTGAAGATCCGGCTGCCTTTCAGGGTTCAGACGATGAAAAACTTGAAAAGTTCCGCCAAGTACGTGATCAGATCGCTGAAAAAATTCAATCTTGGTTGATCGAAAAAGAAATTAATACTTCAAAGATATAATCCTCTAGAAATGCGCCGTTTAATTTACGCTCATGTCGCTGAAGATGGCAGATTAATATTGCCTGCTGAAGTTTCCAAACGTTTTGGCTTGGAGCCGGGTAGTCGCGCCGTACTTGTTGAAGGGACGAATCAAATTACGCTCCATCTGCCGGTCACTGCTCTGCGGCGGGTTTATATTGAACCGACAAACGCCTGTAATCTCAACTGCTTGACTTGTATGCGAAACGTTTGGGATGAACCCCAAGGACGGATGGGAACTGAAACTTTTGAGCGGATATTGGATAGTCTGCGTTCTTTTTCACCTCTTCCAATGGTGTTTTTTGGTGGATTGGGTGAACCGCTTTTCCATCCGCACATCATCGAAATGATCGCGTCCGTCAAGGCGATTGGAGCGCGTGTGGAAATGATTACTAACGGTACTCTTTTGAGTGATACGTTGGCAGAAGAGATTATCGATAGTGGATTGGATTTCCTGTGGGTCTCAATTGATGGTGCGACTGCAGAAA
>JBAXBF010000480.1:0-2482 GCA_037142095.1 Chloroflexota bacterium | reverse complement strand
CTCCAGATAGCCAATGAACGCTTTGACCTGGCGGTGAGCGCCGCTCAAATGGGCGTCTGGGATTTGGATCTCCAAACCAACAAACTTGTTTGGGATGAGCATACCTATCAGCTCTTCGGGGAGCATAATACCGATTTTTCGGAACCGCATGAAATCTGGAATCACCGCGTCCATCCCGCTGATCTCGCTCAAGTTGATGAGATGGCAGCGCTTGCCCTGCGCGGCGAACGTGAATACAACCCCGAGTTTCGGGTTGTGCTTTCCGATGGCAGCATCCGCCATATCAAGGCGTATGGACAGGTGGTGCGCGATGCAGACGGCACCCCGCTGCGTTTTACGGGCGTCAATTATGACATCACCGAGCGCAAGCAGACCGAGAAATTGCTGCAGGAGAGCGAATCCAATTTCCGCACCTTTTTTGAAACCATCGATGATATGCTCCTGGTAAGCAGTCTGGACGGACGCATCATCTTTTCCAACCCGGCGGTGACCCGCAAACTGGATTACGAAGCTGAAGAACTGGCTGGCTTATTATTATTGGATTTGTATCCCGCGGATAATTCGGCAGAAACCGAAGCGGTTTATACGGCGATCTTCAGCGGTGAAAACAGCACCTGCCTGTTGCCGCTGGTAACCAGCCAGGGCGCCCTCGTGCCGGTCGAAACGCAAATTTGGTTTGGCAGATGGGATGGCGCCGATTGTATTTACAGCGTCTCCAAAGACCTGAGCGCAGAACGCGAAGCCCAGCAGCGCTTTGAGCATATCTTCCGCAGAAATCCCAATATGATGGCATTATCATCGCTGAATGATAAGTTTTTGGATGTAAATGATACGATCTTAAATACGATAGGCTTTACGCGGGATGAAATGATCGGCAAAACTGCTCATGAACTGAGGATCTTTACGGAGCCGGAAAAACAGGAAGCCGCCGGGCAAATGCTGGCACACCAGGGGCGCATCCAGAATATCGAATTGAAAGTGAGAAAGAAAGATGGGCAGCTTATTGACGGTCTTTTTTCGGGAGAGATCATCGAAATTCAGGGACAGAAAATTTTCTTGACCGTGATGATGGATATTACCGCCCGCAAGCAGGCGGAAGAAGTTTTACGCCATATCAACGCCGAATTGGAACAGCAGACAGCAGTCGCCAACCTGATGGCGGAAAAAGCGGAGCAGGCAAACCTGGCGAAGAGCGAATTTCTGGCGAACATGAGCCACGAAATCCGCACCCCGATGAACGGCGTGATCGGTTTGACCGGCTTGCTGCTGGACACGGATCTAAATGAAGAGCAGCAGCATTATGCCGAGATGATTTACGCCAGCGGCGAGTCGCTCATGACGTTAATTAACGATATCCTTGATTTTTCAAAGATTGAAGCCGGCAAGCTGGAGCTGGAGATTTTGGATTTCGATCTGCTCTCTCTCCTGGAGGATTTTGCGGCAGCGATGGCAATCCGCGCCCATGAGAAAGATCTGGAACTGCATTGGGCGGCTGAAGCGGGAGTGCCTTCCCTGCTGCGGGGTGCCCCAGGACGTCTGCGCCAGATTCTGACCAACCTGCTGGGCAACGCCATCAAATTCACCCGCCAAGGGGAAGTAAGTGTGAGCGTTACGATGCTGTATGAAACACAGGATGAGGTGAATTTGCGCTTCGCCGTGCGCGACAGCGGCATCGGCATCCCGCCCGAAAAGATCGCCTTGCTATTTAACAAGTTCAGCCAGGTGGATGCCTCGACCACCCGCCAATTCGGTGGGACAGGCTTGGGACTGGCGATCTCGAAGCAGTTGGTGGAATTGATGGGCGGTGAAATCGGGGTGGAAAGCGAAGAGGGCAAAGGCTCCGAGTTCTGGTTCACAATTCGTTTGAAGCGCCAGTCTGCAATGCGGACGCCAACGCCGCGGAAAAGTGTCCCCGAAATCACGCCGCTCTCGCTCGATTCGGATAAGCGCATTCTGCTGGTGGAAGACAACATCGTCAACCAGAAGGTAGCCCTGGGCATCCTCAAAAAGCTGGGACTGCACGCGGATGCGGCGGCGAATGGCTTGGAGGCGCTGCGGGCTCTGGAGAGCCTGCCCTACGACCTGGTGTTGATGGATGTGCAGATGCCGGAGATGGACGGGCTGGAAGCCACCCGCCAGATTCGCTCTGCCCAATCGAATGTGCTCAATCATGCCATTCCGATCATCGCCATGACCGCCAACGCCATGCCGGAAGACCGCCAGCGCTGTTTGCAAGCCGGGATGAATGACTTTATTGCCAAGCCGGTACAGGCGATGACATTAGCCCTGGCTTTGGCGCACTGGCTGACGGAGTAAGACGATAAACTAAACACTTTCCAACAATCCCCGTAGTAAGGTGATTCATCACCTTCTTGGCGTCTTGGCGTGACACATCTGGGGCACAGGGTTTGGCTGGTTGATGGGGATGAGCACTCTTGACCCTAAAGGTCTTCTTCTCTTCGACCTTTAGGGTCTGGGATAG
>JBAXBF010000479.1:0-2485 GCA_037142095.1 Chloroflexota bacterium | reverse complement strand
TCGGCGATTCGGGTGGTATAATGAAGAGCGGCATGTTCATGCTGTAGATCCCTCCTTAGAGGAACATCACATTAATTATGGAAATTGGAAACGTACTAAAAGTTGATATTGATGAACAGATGCGCACGGCGTATCTGGATTATGCGATGAGCGTGATCGTTTCACGCGCTTTACCGGATGCCCGCGATGGATTAAAACCAGTGCACCGCCGCATCCTGTTCTCCATGCACGATTTGGGTATGCGCTCAAGCGGCGCTTATAAGAAGTCAGCCCGTATCGTGGGCGATGTACTGGGTAAGTACCACCCGCACGGCGATATGGCGGTCTATCTGGCGATGGCACGCATGGCGCAGGATTTCTCCATGCGCTACCCGTTGGTGGATGGTCAGGGAAACTTTGGCTCTGTGGATGGGGACGCACCGGCTGCCATGCGTTACACCGAAGCCCGCCTGGGCATCCTGGCTGAAGAGATGCTGGCGGATATCGAGAAAGACACGGTGAAATTTGTGGATAATTTCGATGGTTCCCTCAAGGAGCCCACCGTGCTGCCCTCCCGCTTACCAAACCTGCTGCTCAACGGCTCATCGGGTATCGCAGTCGGCATGGCAACCAACATTCCCCCGCATAACCTGCGTGAATTGACGGGTGCCATCACCTATTTGATCGACCACTTCGATGACCTGGATAACGTGCCAGTCGAGGATCTGCTCAAGTATATCCCCGGTCCCGATTTCCCAACCGGCGGAATCATCATCGGAACCGAAGGTATTCACCAGGCTTACGGTACCGGGCGCGGGCGGATCGTTTTACGCGGCGTCGCCAGTATCGAGGAGACCGGCACCAATCGTAACCGGATCGTGATTACCGAAATCCCCTACCAGGTCAATAAATCCACTCTGATCGAGCGCATCGCCGAACTGGTACGTGAAGACAAGATCGACGCCATCTCCGACCTGCGGGATGAATCCGACCAGCGCGGCATGGCGATTGTCATCGAGTTAAAGCGCTCCGCCCAACCGCAAAAAGTGCTCAACCAGTTATATAAGTTCACGGCGCTGCAATCCGTTATCGGTGTCCAGATGCTGGCGCTGGTCAATGGAGAGCCGCGCACGCTGCCCCTCAAGAAAGTCCTGCACGTTTTCATCGATCACCGCATCGAAGTCATCACCCGCCGCACCCAGTTCGAGCTGGACAAAGCCAAAGCGCGCGCCCATATCCTGGAAGGCTTGCTGATCGCCCTCAACAATTTGGATGAGGTCATCGAAACCATCCGGCGCTCACCCGATGCCGAGGTTGCCAAAGAACGCTTGATAAAGAAATTCAAGTTGAGCGATAAACAGGCGCAGGCGATCCTGGATATGCAGTTACGCCGCCTGGCAGCCCTGGAACGCAAAAAGATCGAGGAAGAGTATAAACAGTTGAAGGAATTGATCGCCCATTTGGAAGATTTACTGGCTCACCCCAAGAAAATCTTATCCCTTATCAAGGACGATCTTAAGATGCTTACTAAAAACTACGGGGATGAACGCCGCACACGCATTGCCCCCAACGCCACCGAAGACTTCAGCGATGAAGACCTGGTGCCGGATGAGTCGGTTCTGGTATCCCTCACCCAACGCGGCTATGTGCGCATGACCGCCCCGCAGAACTACCGCGCCCAGGAGCGCGGCGGGAGAGGTGTGCGCGGGCATGCCACGCGTGACGAAGATGAAGTCGTGATGATGTTCCCGGCGCACATGCACGACACCCTCCTATTTTTCTCTGACAAAGGCAAGGTCTATTCGACCAAAGCCTATCAAGTTCCCGAAACGAGCCGTACCGGCAAGGGCGTAACCATCCGCAACGTGTTGGACATCGGCGATGAGGAGAAGGTTACCGCTGCGATTGCGGTGCCGAATTTCGAAATAGCCGCATACTGCACCCTGGCAACCGCCAATGGACGCATGAAACGCATGGCACTCTCGGAACTTTCCTCGTCCCGCCGCACAGGCGTTACGGTCATCGGACTGGACGAAGGGGATGAGCTGGGTTGGGTGCGCCTGACCAGCGGCAAGGACGAGATCATCCTTGTCTCGGAGATGGGGCAGGCACTGCGCTTCAGTGAGCAGGATGTGCGCACCATGGGACGCACTGCGGGTGGCGTCGCCGGAATGAAGTTCCGCGGCAATGACCGCTTAACCGGCATGGAAATCGTCGAACCCGGTGGTTACCTGCTGGTGGTTACAACCCTGGGCTTCGGCAAACGCACCCCATTGGAAGAATACTCGACCACAAGCCGCGGGGCATTGGGCGTAAGAACCATCAACCCCAAAACATTAGCAACCATTGGCAAGGTGGCGGTGGCACGCGTGGTGCAGGAAACGGATGAATTGACCATGATTTCCATCAATGGCATCGTCATGCGCACCGAAGTTAAGAAGATCGCCGAACACAGCCGGGCGACCAAGGGTGTGCGTCTGATGGCGATTGGGGCTGGCGACAGCCT
>JBAXBF010000478.1:0-2492 GCA_037142095.1 Chloroflexota bacterium | reverse complement strand
GATTGTCTGAACCTTGATTGAAAGGATTATGCGCACCCGGTGCGAGGATTACCTTGATTGAAGAGAAGAAGAGAAAGGATGAGTTTAATAGGCAGAGAGTCTATGGAAGAGGTTAAGTCAAAGTTTTTTTGGGTTTTTCTTATCTTCTTATTTTCTTATCTGTGTCGCACCTTGTGCGCTATCTGTGTCATCTGTGGATTAATATCTTGCCTGTGTCATCAATGGATCAAGGTCTTATCTGACTTGAAATAACTGGAGGGTTTATGAATGAATTAAATTATTCCGCATCTCACTCCACCCTGGAAGTGAAGATGGATAGCGTGGTGGCGATGCTGGAACGCATCGAAGCCAAGGTGGTGCGTATCGAAGATCGGCAGCGCGTGGCAGAGCTCGCCAGTGCCCGCCTGGAAGCCGAGACAGCCATCTTGAACGCCAAAGCCGACCGGGCGCACCAAAGGCTGGACAAACATGATGAACTGCTCAGCGGGTTGCCCGCCGGCGAGGAATTGCAAGCCTTCTGCGAGCGCGTGCGCCGCCTGGAGCCGCCGGTCAAGCTTTTTACCTGGCTCGGCACCGGCTTGGGCATCTCGTTATTAGCACTGTTGTGGGCGATTTTTACCCATCAGGTAAGGCTGGTGTTTCCGTGATGTTAACGAGTTTATTCAATCTCACCCTGAAAAATGCAGCCGCCACCCGCAGCCTGACGCTCAGCCTGGATGATTACGTTTATGAGGAATCGGATGGATTCGCTATGCCGCCAGTGCAGCGTTTCGTGGAACATTCGCCGCTGGCACATGGGGCTGTGGATTGCGGCTTCCGCCTGCTGCCCAGACGGCTCACATTTCGCCTGATGTTACGAGCGACATCACCGACCGCGTTCTACGACTTGCGCCGCGACTTGATCGATATTCTCCGCCCGGCATACAACAACGCCGCCGGTACGCTGGCAGCCACCCTGCCGGACGCGACCACCTGGGAGTTAAGCGTCTTCTGCGAGAAGCTGGATTTCACCTCGCCCAAAGGTCTGCTCCAGGAAGCGGTCTTCACCCTCAGCGCACCGCAGCCGGTCTGGCGCCAGGTTAGCAGCCCCACCACCACCTACCTCTACCAGAGCGACATCGGCAGAACGAAGATCATCCCCTACCCCGGCTCCTGGCTGGCAGTGCCCTATCCCTTCACCATCCGCGGACCGATCAGCCACCCGGTGATCACCAACCAGACGGCAGAGATGAAAATCGACCTGGACACCGTTATCCCCGATAACGAGATTGTCAGCATCGACCTGCGCCAGGGATACAAGACGATCCTGTTGGGCAGCCAGAGTCTGCTGGGCTGCCTCTCCAGTGACAGCGACCTGGATGCTTTTTGCCTGTTGCCCGATCCGGACGCCGCCTCCGGGAACAACGTCTTTCAATTAACGGGCAGCGCCAGCGGGTCCAACACGCGCCTTGCGCTCGGCTTCACCATCATGCGGCTGGGACTATGAAGACAGGACGCTACGCATTAACCGTGCACACCGCTGGCGGGGAGCAAGTCGACCGCTTTGGTGATTTCCTCAGTCTCGAGTCGCGACGGCTGGTGAATGGGGTGGGAGAACTGCGCTTCACCTTGCCTGAGGGGCACCCCGCCCTGGCAAATCTGACTCACCTGCGCGAAGTACGCCTCTACCGCCGCGGCGGAGAAGGCGGCGCGCTGTGGCAATTGGAAAACCAGGGACTGCTGCTGAGACAGCAATGGGAAAGCGGGACAAACGAAGTGCGCCGGGCAGCCGTGCGCAGCGCACCCTGCATCACCTTCACCGCACTGCATCCCAACTGGCTGCTCGGTACGCGCTGTGTCGCCTGGAAAGCCGGGATCGACGCGCGCAGCCACTTTGAGACAGCCGCGGAGACGGTGGCGAAAGCGATGGTGCGTTGGAATGCCACAGAGGAAGCGAGTGCAGCGGCTGGGCGCGAACGGGATGGGCAGTACACACTCGTGCCGCTCAGCGTTCAGGCGGATGCAGGCGGCGGTAATCTGATGAATTGGTCATGCGCCTATGATAATCTGTTGGAAAGTTTGCAGCGTCTGTCCATCCTGGGCGGCGGTGATTTTGAGCTGGTGTCCGTCCCCGGTGGTTATGAGTTTCGCTGGTACAGCGGGCAGCTCGGTAATGACCTCAGGTCGGAAGTGTTTTTTGCCCTGGAGCGCGGCAACCTGAGCAACCCGCGCCTGGACCTCGACCGGCGTAACGAGCAAAGCGCGGCAGTGGTCGGCGGGCGTGGAGTCGGCATCCTGCGCCAGGTCATCGCTTGTTACGGAGAAAATTACAGCACCGCCAACGATATTGAGACCTTTGTCTACGGTTTGCAAGCCAGCGATGCGGATGGACTGGCGGCGTTGGGTGCCCAAGCCTTACAGCGCAGCCAACCCCAGAAGACGCTGGATTTTGATGTCTTGCAGACGCCGGGCTGCACCTATGGCATCCATTACCAGATCGGCGACCGGGTGTC
>JBAXBF010000477.1:0-2494 GCA_037142095.1 Chloroflexota bacterium | reverse complement strand
GGGGAGAGGAATAATTGCTGCAGGTATTCCTGCAGACTCTTTGAATCCTGTGCTGCCGACTCAAGAAGTTGGCGAGCCTGATCGGCTGTAAGCTGTTTCGGCTGCTGCTCACCTGGTTGTTTTGCATTCTGCTCGTTTGGTTGCTGAGAAGGTTCAGGCTTTTTTTGATCATTCTTGTTTTGTTGATCTTGCTTTTGTTCTTGCTGCTTCTGGTTCTGATCCTTCTGCTGGTCTTTCTGTTGATCCTGTTGCTGCTTTTGTTGTTGTTCTTTCTCTTGTTGTTTCTGCAACGCTAACTCCAAATTATACTTGGTATCCATATCTTTGGGGTTCAAACGCAGGCTTTCTTTATAAGCTTCAATGGCTTCACTGAAGCGGTTTGTGTTGTAGAATGTGTTTCCCAGGTTATGAAAGGCATTTCCTGCGAGGGACTGGTGTGTAGGATTTTTCGACTCAGAGTCATTGGCTTTTTGCAGTGATTGAAGGAGAGTCTGCTGGGCTTGCTCGTAATTATTTTGACGATAATAAGTATTTCCTGCATTGTACGAAGGTTCTGCTTTCTCTGGTAGATCCTTTTGGGCGCGCTGGTATTTTTCGAGCGCAGCCGGATAATCCTTGCGTTGGTAAGCTTCATTGCCTTCGTTATTCAAACGCTGCGGGGATGCGCTGCAAGCGCTCAGCACGAAGGGTAAGAGCAGCGCAAAGAGAATCAAACTTTTGAACGTTGGGGAGAATAAATGCTGCCATATCATCCGCGTTCTTTCGGGAATCAAATTTATCAAAATCAAAGCAAAAAAGGCAATTGACAGGAAAATCTGGAATCGTTCAATGCCGGTGGTCTCGAATTGAGAAGTCAGGTTTTCACGCTGCATCGTGCTTAATGCGCCCAAAAGAGCCGTGATTTCCTCACCGCCGGCACTGGCGCGGTAGTAACCGCCATTGCCGGTCTGGGCGATCTTTTGTAGCGTTAATTCATCCAATTTGGAGAGCACCACCTCACCTTTATTATCTTTGAGGAATCCTGAAGCGTTACTCTGCGCATCACCTGCCGGAATAGGTGCACCTTGCGGTGAACCAAAACCGATCGCGAATATCTTGACTCCTGCATCGGCGGCTTTCTTCGCCATTTCTAGCGTATCTGGTTGGTGGTCTTCACCGTCGGTGATCAGAACAATCACTTTCTGGCTGGCACGCTTAGGATCAAAACCGTTTGTTGCCATCTGGAGTGCGGCGCCGATTGCGGTGCCTGGTTTTGAGATGAGATTGGGATTGGCAGATTGGACAAAATTCTGAGCGGTGGCATAGTCATTGGTAAGTGGAAATTGGATGAAGCTGGCACCGGAGAATAAAACCAACCCGATTTCATCCCCGCCAAGGTGTTTCATCAGGTCAACGATTTCCATTTTAGCGCGGCTCAGGCGGTTGGGTTTAATATCCTCTGCCAGCATACTGGGGGAGACATCCAGGGCGACCATGACTTGTAACCCTTTTTGTTCGACCATTTGCACTTCGCTGCCCCATTGTGGGCGCGCCAGTGCAATCATCATCAACGCCAGCCCCAGGAAACTTAGGATACTCTTCCAATTTCTACCCCGGCGGTTAAGGCTTTGACTCAATGTACCGGTCAAAGTTGGATCTCCAAGCCGCACCAGGGCTGCCTTGCGGCGGCGGTTTGCCCATATCAAAAAGATAAACAAGACGACCAGCAGGATCAATCCATAAAGAAAAAAGGGTTGTGCGAATGTCATAAAAAATCCTTTTATGGCAGAGTGCGCCAGATCGTCTCTCGTAAAACGATCTCCAATAAAAACAAGAGCATAGCCGGGAATAAAACCCAATCCACCAGTTCCAGGTAGCGGGTGTAGCGCTGGACTTCAATACGGGATTTTTCTAATTGATTGATGTCATCATATATCTTTTGTAGCCCGGTTGTGTCCTCGGCGCGGTAGTAAAGTCCGCCGGTTTTTTCGGCAATTGCTTTGAGCGTTTCTTCATCCAGTTGGCTTTCTTCGTAAGTAACCGTCTTTCTACCAAAAGCATCCGTTACCGGTACCGGCACTTTGCCAGGGCGTCCCATACCGATCGTATAGACCTTTATAGCCAGGCTCTTGGCTGCTTCTGCAGCCGTCAGGGGGTCAATTTCTCCGCTGTTGTTGACGCCGTCTGTAAGAAGGATGACGACTTTGCTCTTTACCTTTGAATCCTTTAGCATATTGGCAGCATTTGCCAAACCCATACCCATCGCGGTGTGATCTTCGATTCCCAAATCGGTCGAAAGGCGTGTTTGTTCCAGAAAACGGGAGAGCATCTTGTGGTCGGTCGTCGGCGGTGATTGGTGGAAGGCACTGCTGGCAAAGACGACCAACCCGATACGGTCATAAGGACGTTTTGTAATAAAATCGTCCATCACTTTTTTGGCTGCTTCAAGGCGGTTCTGGGGTTGGAAATCGAGCGATGCCATGCTGCCGGAGATATCCAATGCCAGCGTAATATC
>JBAXBF010000476.1:0-2496 GCA_037142095.1 Chloroflexota bacterium | reverse complement strand
ATGCGGTGGCTGAATTTGAAATGCTGACTTTTTCATTTTATCAAAAACTGAATGACGAAAGACAGGGAATTTTGGCTGAATTCTACAAAACGGGGAGAGCCTATAACTTATGAACGATGTTCTAATTAATAAAATACAAAGTATTCAACGTTGTGTAGAAAGGGTGCACGAAGAATATGATAAGAATCCCGGTACTTTTGATACAGACTTTACATCTCAAGATGCTGCTGTGTTGAATATCCTGCGTGCTTGTGAGCAGGCAATTGATTTGGCAAACCATATCATTAAATTAGGAAGAATGGGAATCCCGAATTCTAGTGTAGATAGTTTTGACCTAATACAAAGAAAGAATGTAATATCCAAAGAACTGGCTGAAAAACTAAAAAATATGGTGAAGTTTCGTAACTTGATAGTTCACCAATATGAAGAGATGGATATAGAAATTGTCAAAAGCGTAATACAGAAAAATTTGACCGATCTTGGATTGTATACTGATCAGGTTATAGCATATTTTCGAGATAATCCGTCCTGATGGAATTTACAATCATCGGATCTTAGAATAAAAACGGAATAAACATCTTGCTCTTTTTCATATAGTCCTGGTAGGCTGGACCGAAAAAGCGGATGTTTTCTTCCTCATCTGCTTTCGCGGTAGCTACCAAAAATAGGCTGGCAACAAGCGCAAGGCATCCTCCAGAGATGGAAGGATACTTGAAAAAAATACCCCAATTTAATAAGAACAGCGAGCTGTACAGCGGGTGGCGGATGTAACGGTAGGCTCCGACGGTTACCAGTCTGGTTGTCTTTTCAAAACTCATCATGGGAGTGTCCACCGCACGGTTCTTGTCTGGTTTGCCGATGGTGGAGAGGAAATAGATACCATACAAGGCAAGGATCACGCTGATGAATAACAACAGCCAGGAGATAATCTGGTGGATGGCGAAGGGGTCACGGAACCAATAGCCGATATTGAGTAAGGTCAATATCAGCATAGCTTCCCAGGCAAAGAAGCGGTAAAAGCCATGGGATTGAGGGGAACGCAAAGATTTTCGTGACACATAGAAAATCACGATGGTACCTAGAATAAAGGTGATAATTTTTAGATAAGACATCATAGCAAAAGTCCTCATTTTGATTATACCTTTAATCCAGGGAAGTATAATAAATTATTTTTATGAGTGTATTTTGCTAGTAGTCACAAAAAACCTTCTAGTTACCAAATCGGTAATATATGTTATAATAAACCTATGCGAGTTATCAGTCGGCGTAAATTACGAGAATTCTGGGAAATTCATCCGGATTCTCGTGTCGCGTTAGAAGCTTGGTTCCACGATGTCGAACAAGCTAATTGGAAAAATCCATCCGATATTAAATTGATATACCGAAATGCCAGCTTTTTAGCGAGTAATAGGATAGTTTTCAATATCAAAGGAAATCATTACCGTCTTGTGGTCGTAGTAGTCTATCAATATGAAGTTGTGTACATAAGATACATTGGAACCCATGCGGAATATGACCAGATTGATGCAGAAAGAATCTGAAATGAGGAGAATTAAAAATGGAAATTAAACCCATTCATACTGAATCAGACTATCAAGATGCTTTGAATGTAATTGATAAATTATTAGATGCTCAGCCGGGTACTCCAGCGGGTGACCGCTTAGATGTGGTGGTTACTTTGATTGAAGCCTATGAGAAGAAACAATATCCAATTCCTGAACCAGACGATCCGGTGGAAGTGCTAAATTATTACATGGAAAGCCGTGGATTAAGCCGCGCAGAGCTTATTCCTTTTCTCGGAAGTAAAGAACGCGTTTCCGAAGTACTGAACCGCAAGCGTGGATTATCTCTAGAAATGATTCGGCGTTTGCATGCTGGCTTAGCAATATCTGCAGATCTCTTGTTGGGCTCTCATCAATATCGAAATGCTAGAATTAATATGAATCCAGCATATGTTTTTGAACGTCAAAATCAAACGAAGGATAGCGAAGAAACGAAATGACATCAACGCTAATCCTTGCTTGCTTCACTTTGTAATCGGATATTCTTTCTGAATGTAAGCCTTCACTTCTTCAGGATCGCTCATCTGTAACGCACGCTCAGCAACTGTGCGGCAATCATTCGCCGAGAGAGAACGCAAGATTTCCTTGATCGTCGGAATCATCGGGGCGTTCATGCTGAATTCATCTAATCCCAGACCCAGAAGGATGGGGATCGCGGCTGGTTCTCCTGCCAGCTCGCCGCACATACCGACCCACTTTCCGTATTTATGCGCTGTTTCAATCAGGCTGGCGACCAGTCGCAAAACTGCCGGGCTAAAAGCACTGCTCAGATAACTGAGAGCCGGATGCGTCCGGTCTACAGCCAAAGTGTATTGAGTCAAATCGTTTGTCCCGATGGAAAAGAAGTCGACGATTTTGCAGAAATGATCTGCCAGCAAAACCGCTGAAGGAATTTCAACCATGATTCCGATCTCCATCTTCTCGGAGGTTGATA
>JBAXBF010000475.1:0-2502 GCA_037142095.1 Chloroflexota bacterium | reverse complement strand
CGGAATTGAAGGTGCGCAACGACCGCGACTACGAGAAGGATTATTTGTCGGGGCGTTACGGTGGTGTGCCCATTCTTGGCGAACTGCGCAACTTTGTTTTGGATCCTGAACAGGAAGATCAGCATGACGAGCAATAAAGCGCAATTTCAAAGCCGCAAGAGAAGTCATAAGGAACGGGGCGTTGACGTTACCGCAATTCGCCAACGCTTTCTGATCGTCTGTGAGGGAACCAAAACCGAGGTTAACTATTTTAGAAGGTTTCATGCTCCTGGCTTGGTAATCCAGGTCGAAGGCACTGGTATGAATACACTCAATGTGGTGGATGAAGCGCTAAGACTTAGCCAGGAAGAGGAATACGATCAGGTCTGGTGTGTGTTTGATAAAGATGATTTTGCGCTCGATCGCTTTGAAAATGCCATTCACCGCGCCGGGCAAAAAGGATTCTATGTGGCATATTCAAATCAATCGTTTGAACTCTGGTTTGTCCTGCATTTTGAGTATTTGAACACGGCGATCAACCGCAGTGGTTATATGAAAAAACTGGATAACCACCTGCGTTTTAAATATGATAAGAAAAATACTGAAATGTATCAAATATTGAAATGCAAGATAGAGACTGCCATACAGAATGCCGAAAGGTTATTGAAAAATTACGATAAGGCACACTCGGGACAGAATGATCCATCAACCACGGTACATGAGCTGGTGAAAATTTTGTTAGAGCAAGGCAAGCCATTGGGCTAGCGTTGATGGATCGAGAGCCTTAAAGCGCGCCAAGAATGGAGGTTAAAAGGGAACCGTTATGAAAATAAGCCATTTTATTCAACAAGAAGTCATCCTGCCGCGTTTGAAGCAAAACGGTGTTTTGATTGTTTATGATCCCGATGTGCGCTGTCGCGAGCTGTGCCTGGGGTTACAATCCGCTACGCTGACTGTGATCGATACCTCTGAGGGCAGTATTCTTGGACGGTCGGCCGCGCTGCAAGTGTTCAACGAATTTGGTAAACCCAACCCATCTTTGGAGGGTATGCTGGTGTATGCGCCTTTCTTAAGATTCTCCATCCTGATGGTGCGCCCAGTGATGCAGAGTTTGAAGAATACGTTGCTTATGCCGTTGAAGCGAGACGGCGCGTCAAGGAACAGATGAATAAGCGCAAACCGGATGATGAATTTGCGCATATCGATTTATCTTACATGACAGCAGATGGGAAAGAAATCGTGGTGTTCTGCCCCGAATCGCGCTATGCAATTGCGACACAGCACCCATACCGGCTACAGCTACGAAACGATGTTTGTACCTTATTTTGCCGGTGCGAAGAGCATTGAGATAGAAGATCCCTATATCCGTTTGTCTCATCAGACACAATACTTTGTCCGCTTTTGCGAAGCGGTTGTGAAGTTTTCGAGGATAAAACGGATTGATCTGATAACAGGTTACGAGGATGAAATCCAGAAACAGGACATTGAACAAAAATTAAGCGATTTGAAGCAGAGCCTGCTGGAACTGGATATCGTGTTTAACTTTGACTTTAATTCCAATTTACATGATCGGGAAATTCGCTTGGATAATGGCTGGGTGATCAAGATTGGACGGGGACTGGGCTTCTATCAGAAACCTCAAAACTGGAAAGAGATTGGTTCCAATGACATTTCATTGAGGAAATGTATGGAAACAAAGGTGGATATTTTCAAGCTATAACGTCATCATTAAATAGAGCCTAAGAGTTTTATTGTTGATGGTCAGCTACCATGGATGTCTAGACCTTTAGGGTCTGGGTGAACGGGGTACTCCGCGCTGCGTCGAGTTCCCCTACTAATGTTTTACACCAACCAATTTTCTATTTTCAGCCGTTCAACAAATTGAAAGTGATGGTCTGCTGTAAGCAAAGTTAGATCGTGCAGGCGTGCTATGGCTGCAATTTGAGCATCCATTGGTGGAATCGTTCGCCCTTTAGATTTTTGTTCTGCTAGGATGAGACCAAATTCTTCGGCAGCCGCTTCCTCAAACGGCCAGATAATCATACTGGAAAGATAGTCTTGCAAGGCTTGATAATTTTTATCTCGACGGTGACTTGCATAGACGGCAAAGTAGATTTCTCCCAAAATAGTCACCGAAATGCCGAACTTCTGGTCTTTCTTTGGAACAGCCTGTATCCGTTCTCGAACTTCAAACTACCAGCGTAGGCGAGCATAGCCTCAGCCGATCCTGGTTTTATATGATTCAAGTCTAACTTGTTTCGGCGTAAACGTTCTACATAGACCAGAACATCCGTCAGCCGTTCAAAGGAAAGACTTTTTGTATCCCGTAATAACCTTTCAATCAAATCAACTCTGGTTTGTTCCATGAAACCATCTCCTGGTTAAATTATAGCGCATAACTTTCCAAATTCCAAATATTACCAGTCCTCATCCCTCATTTTCACCCGCTTGCGCTTCCATCTCAATCGTTATATCCAAAAGCTCCTCTGTCTTGGGCTTTACGATGAGCTCAAAGTCCTGATA
>JBAXBF010000474.1:0-2502 GCA_037142095.1 Chloroflexota bacterium | reverse complement strand
GGCACATACGCGTTCACCTCAACCACATCATCCAGGAAACGGGTGGAGAGTTCGACACTTTCGCGCAGTTTATCCCAGTCCACTTGCATATCCGCGGCGAAATGCTGCGCCAGATTGATGGAACCCAGACAGCAATTCTCATACGGTCCCAGCCACTGTTCGCCGCAGGGATTGGTAGCTTCCAAATGATAGAGATGCGGAACGGGGTTATAGCGGTTGGCTGTATCCATGAACAAGACACCCGGTTCGCCGTTGTGGTGCGCCTGTTCGACAATTTTATCGAACAACTCACGCGCCCGCACCTGCTTATAGACCTTGATTGGAATTCCCTTCGACTGGGCATCTTCCAACGTACCGGCGTTGTGGTCGTATTCAGGAGAATGTGCGTCCGGGAAGCGCAGATCCCACATCTCGTCACGTTCCACCGCTTGCATGAAAGCATCCGTGATACCGACCGAGATATTGAAGTTGGTGATCGCATTCTCATCCGTTTTGCAGGTGATAAATTCTTCGATATCGGGATGATCAACCCGCAGCACGCCCATGTTGGCACCGCGCCGCGTGCCGCCCTGGGCAACTTCGCCGAAGGCTTTGTCATAGACGCGTAAAAAGCCGACTGGACCGGTCGCCTGCCCGGCGGAAGATTTCACCAGCGTGCCAGCCGGGCGCAAGCGTGAGAAAGAGAAGCCATTGCCACCGCCGGTTTGTTGGATGAGGGCTGCATCGCGCAGTGTCTGAAAAATGCCGGTTGAGTCGCGCCCCATATCATCGCTGATCGGCAGAACAAAGCAGGCTGCCAGTTGACCCAGCGGTGTCCCCGCCCCGGTGAAGGTCGGTGAATTGGGGAAAAAGCGCTTGGTTGCCAGCAAGTTATAAAAACGGCGAGCCAGCGGCAAGACTTCACCGTTCCAGTTCTCCTCCGCCTTGGCGATATGATAAGCCACTCGCCAGAAGGTCTGTTCAGCCGTTTCAGCGGGATTTCCGTCTGGACCACGGCGGGCATAGCGGCGCATAAATACCTGGCGGGCATTATCGGTGAATGTGATTTCCGGAACATCGTCCGGTATCGCAGGTGTGGGCAATAAACCCTTACGTGATTGTGCGACAATCGTTTTATCAATCATAACAATGCTCCCTCTTTTTATAGACAAATAATTGCAAACGCTGGCAAATAAACATCAAAACAGAACACAAAGTGTTAATAATAACAACCCGCGGCATTCTGCGAACACAGTGATGAATTCAGCGTACGGAATAATTTAATTGGCTAAGATGCGGTCGATCTCATCGCGAATGGCATGCAGATCGTCCAACCCCAGGTATACAATAGCATACCGGATATAAGCGATATGGTCCAGTTTCTTTAAACCGGCGATAACCATATCTCCAACCACACGCGAAGAAACCTCTTCGCGACTTAAAGTTTGCAGCGCAACAACAATTTCACCCACTAGACGTTCGATGCTGGCAGCAGAGACCGGACGCTTGGCACAGGCTATCCGGATTCCACGGATTAATTTATCACGATCAAATTCCTCTCGCGTCCCGTCCTGCTTAACAATCATCGGCGTTGCCATAAGTGGGCGTTCGTAAGTATTGAAACGTTGTTTACATTCCTCACACTCGCGGCGCCGGCGAATACCGCCGCGACCATCCGGAGCAGTATCCAACACACGTGAATGAACATGATTACAATATGGACATTTCATAATATTATAATTAGAACGTATGTACCCCTATAGGTGGTGGTAATTACCTAAATATATTTTATATCTAGTGTTTTCATTCTAGCATGAACATCAAGGAATTACAAGGGTCATTTGCATGGATTACCTTAAAATTTTGTTATATTTAAGAGAACGGTTTTGATATGGAAAAAGCATCTACACGCGGATCGACGGACGCATCCTTTATTTCGAGCTTGCCACCTGATAGGCAATAGTACTTTTATTTTATTCAATTCAACAAATGTCGATGTATTAATCAACACTGGCACGATGACATTTTCTCCAATTTCATCTATAATAGAGAAGTTATGCGGGTCATATCAGCGTATATCCATTCATGACTTATCAAAAGCGTTCGTTAATGTACAAATGAGGAAAACCCTATGAAAGCGAAATATCACTCTATAAAAATAATCGCGTGTGTTTCTATCGTTGTTCTATTAATGATTGGAACACTAACTGCCTGCGGTGGGGGAGAAGCTACTCAACTCCCTGACCTAAAACAAGCAGGTGCCGGTGAGGACGCTACACCTGAATCAGTGGTTCAAGAGCAGCCCACGGCAGAACAACCTGATTCCGATCAATCGAATATAAAACAAGCCCAGGGAGGCAATGGTGCGTCTGACTCCGGTTTTCGCCCCGACCCCAACGGCTTCGGTTTTGAGAATTACGGTAACGATGGTGGAATCGTCAACCTGACCCCTGCCGAAATTCGCCGTATGTTTGGGGACAAGGTCTGCGCTGCCACGCAGGGAGATAGCTGCACGCTCATCCC
>JBAXBF010000473.1:0-2514 GCA_037142095.1 Chloroflexota bacterium | reverse complement strand
CCAGCCTGCAATGCCCGAATGGCGTATTGTGGGTGAAAAGGCGTCGGTAAAGTCACATCAATCAGCGAAATCGTAGGATCATCAAAAACCACTTCTGGGTCTATTTCAAACCGGCAGCCGATTTCCGCTGCCAATTTCTCTCCTTTTTCTTTAACCGTGTCGACGATTACTGCGACTTGCACATTGGGCATTTTCGCAAACGCCCTGGCATGGGTTGTCCCCATAAAACCCGCGCCCAGAATCCCGACCTTGATCATGTGTACCTCCTTAATACCTGCCAAACTCATCCACCGAACGGCGCAAAACCTGGAGAATTTCATGCGGCGTATCGGCAGGAACCTCGCAGCCTCCACATAAAATAAAGCCGCCTCCCTCTTTTGCGGCTGTGATAATTCGCTTACATTCCGCCATCATCTCATCCGGTGACATCATAATAAAATAAGTCGTGTTGATATTTCCTTTTAATGCAACCTTCCTGCCTGCTTTCTCTTTTGCCCAGGCAATATCCACTAGACTATCAAACTCCAAACAATCTGCACCGCTCTCGACCATCAGGTCAAAAATCGGGGTACTATTACCGCAAACATGCAAGAACACATAAACGCCGAGTTTCTTTAATTCCCTGATCACCTTGCAATCATATTGCCAGACCAATTCCTCATAACGCCGTCTTCCAATCAGAGAGGCGGTCGCCTCGCCAAATTGAATACCATGACAACCACTCTTCGCCATCCCAATCCCATAGGCAATCGCCACCTCGCTGCAAAAATCAAAGATAGTCTTCATTTCTTCGGGTTTCTCCACCAGATACGCCATAGCATTATCAATCCCCATCAGCGTACAGGCTAAAGAGAACGGTCCCGTATCAATATTCGCCAGCACAAAACGCCGCGCGCCTACTCGCTCTACGGCAATACGGGCGGCTTCGATAACCAACGGCATACGCCCGTCCCGCGTCGGGTCTGGAATGGACAATTTCGACAGGTCGTGGCTGCCAGTCAAAATCGGGTCTGTCCAGAATGGATAGGAATTCTCGTCTGGGAAAAATATCTTCCCGCCCAATGCCTCATACATGATGACATTGTCAGAACTGATATAAACCCCATCAAAATCATAGTGGTCGCAATGAGCAATCTGGGCAGACGCCAATACTTCCGGATTGGTATGGTAATCATATTGGCGCACCCCTGCCAACTTGGCGGTGCGGGTGAGGAAAGAAGGAGCCAGGGGAACCCGATCTGGCTCCTTAAGATCCAGAGCAATACAGTGTCTTTCGAGAGAATTCATTCAGGCAGTGACTTTAAAGCATCGATCATCGGTTTGTCAAGCAAGTCATGGCAGAAGAAAGCCATGCTGTCTGCGCCTTGTCCTCGGGCGGCTTGAGCAAGACTCGCCATATCTTCCGGTTTGCGTTTACCATAAGCAGCCACGTGGACACACAGTTCACATTTTGGATTACCGGCATCGATCATGTCGCGTGCCCGGCGTGTGTCGTAAGCGACAACTTCCGGCTCCCAATGGATCACACTATGGATGGTATCTACAACCGTAGAAAATTTCCGATAGGACTGTGCACCCAACCATGCACGCGGTGAGGTCGCGTCGTGGCCAACTTTTACCGGCGGCACCAAACACGCTGCCATTTTTGTATCCGGCTGGATACCGCGTACGATCTGGCGTGTCTGGGCCAGAAAACGCACGATACAATCGATGCGCCAGCGTAATATATCCATAATCAATGGCTCTTCGAGGAGGAACAAAGGAATCTCGGTATCCCCGCGCAGGTCATCCGGCATAGCCTCACGCGCCCATTGGGGAACCTTGCGGCTTGAATCAGCCACGCGCAATAAAATCTTCTTAGCTTCTGCCAGATCGACTCCATCTTCACGAGCCTGCTTCATGCAATGTTCACAGAAGCAGATCGAGCCTGCCAGGCGCAGGAGTGGATCAATCCGACCGGCGAAGGAATTTAATTCCAACATGGATTGGGGAATTTTGTCAGCCATGACACTTGCCAATGGATAATGGCTGACCAGGTCACGAAACATACCCCAGCAATATTTCTGCACTTCGGGATTATTGAAGCATAAAAAGAGCCGGTCGCGCGAACCATACAGGTTTTGCATTGCCACCTCAGGGTAATCGCGCGCAACCCGGTTGTTGGCAAAGCAGGTAACCCAGGCAGAAAGTTTTACGTTATGTTTCTCGCCAGACTTGGCGGCTTCCATAAACAAGTCACGCCCGGCAAAATCCTGAGTGGACATTTGTTTGATCTTGCAATCTTTATAAAAAGATGGGTCGGATGGATAAAAAGTCATGCCAGCTTCCAATTGGTAAATTTGTCTGGGGTGTCTGGGCAACACCATCCGGTATCCATTGTAAATAAGGGCACACAAGATAAATTCACTCTGCCCCATCTCTGCCGCTTCAGCCATCACTTGGTCAGCACCAAGACCTTCTAGTATTACCGGGAATGCAAGTCCCCATTTCTTGTAACTCATCTTATACCTCCTC
>JBAXBF010000472.1:0-2517 GCA_037142095.1 Chloroflexota bacterium | reverse complement strand
ATGTACCCGGCGTATTTTACGAGGATCTCGACTTGAGAAGTGACCAAACGGTCCGTTTCTTTTTTGAGCGGAAGCGTATCATATGTAACTTCCGTTCTACGAAGGATTTGCAATAAAGACTGACCCTTATAAAAAGTTGTTTCAAGACGCTTGATTTCGATTTCGATCGTGGACTTCAGTGATTCGAAGCCAAGAATATCAACGTCAGGAACGATCCCTATTTCCCTGGCAAAAGGAAGCATCCGGAATATGGAGTTATCCTGACGCAGTAACAACCGGTGCTCCGCTCTGGAGGTAAACATGCGATAAGGTTCATTGGTTCCCTTCGTCACGAGGTCATCAATCAGAACGCCGATATAAGCATCACCTCGGCCAAGGACGAACGACTTGTCCCCGCGAATTTTCAGGATAGCATTGACACCGGCTACGAACCCCTGCCCCGCTGCCTCCTCATAGCCGGTGGTGCCATTGATCTGTCCGGCAAGATAGAGGTTCTCAACAAGCTTCGACTCAAGCGTGTGGGTCAATTGGGTTGGATCCGAGTAATCATATTCAATGGCATAGGCAACGTTAGTGAAGACAGCTCGCTCTAATCCAGGAACCGAATGGATCATGGCCAGTTGCACGTCCTCAGGGAGACTGTTTGATGTGCCATTTGGATAGATCTCGTCCGAGGTTCGGCCCTCCGGCTCAAGGAATATATGATGAGACTCTTTATCTGCGAATTTGACGACTTTGTCTTCAATCGAGGGACAATAGCGAGCCCCTGTTCCTGTGATTATTCCGCAATACATGGCGCTTTTATCAAGATTATCGCGGATAATCTGGTGTGTTTCAGCCGTTGTGTGGGTAATATGGCAAGGAAGTTGGTCTGTTCCCGGGATCCACGGGCGGAGATCAGAATGTTCCACGTGGAACATTCTATCATGAACTGGGTTAACGTCTGGAGTCTTATGTCTGATGTTTAACCCATGTTCCACGTGGAACATTTCAAATTCCGCTCCCACTTTGTACGAGAAGAACGGCGGAGGTGTATCGCCTGGTTGGGCTTCCGTCTTGCCCCAGTTGATGCTGTCTTTGTGGAGTCGTGGCGGAGTCCCAGTTTTAAGCCGTCCCATCCTGAATCCCAGTTTCGCCAACGAGTTACTCAACTTGTGTGCTGAAGGTTCTCCCTTGCGTCCTCCCGGAAATGAGTTCTTTCCAATGTGGATGGTTCCATTGAGGAAGGTTCCCGTTGTAATGATAACTGCTTGGGATGCGACTTGTGAGCCATCTGATGTGATAATGCCTCGTAATTTGCTGTTTTCGGTCCAGATTTCGCTAACGGTTGTCTCGATGATCTTTAGGTTTGGAGTGGCCTCGATAATAAGTCTCATCCTTGTCGCGTAGGCATGTTTGTCGCATTGTGTCCTGAATGCCTGGACGGCGGGTCCCTTTTTTGTGTTCAGGGTGCGGAACTGGATTCCCGTGTAATCGCTGTTCCTGGCCATTTCGCCTCCCAAGGCGTCGAGTTCGCAAACAATGTGTGATTTGGCGATGCCGCCTATGGATGGGTTGCATGACATTCTGGCAATGGCATTCCTGTCCATGGTGATCAGGGCGGTCTTGGCGCCCATCCTTGCGGAGGCCAGGGCTGCCTCGCAGCCGGCATGGCCTGCGCCAATGACTATGACTTGATAAGGATCCATCTACTTACCGATGCAGAATCGACTGAAGATGTTATTGAGCAGTTCGCTGTGGTAAACCCGGCCCGTTGCTTCTCCTAGCGTTTCAAGTGCTCCTCTCAGTCGGGATGCTGCCAGGGCCGGTTCAGGGGTGGGGCGCTTTAGGAGCAGGGCGGCTTCTGCGATATCCTTGTGTGCAGATATGAGCAGTCTGCGGTGGCGCTCCGATATCAGTGCGTGATGCTCGGGAGAGTCCAAAATTCCCAATTTCGAAACAATGGCTCCTTTGAGATCGTCAAGCCCTTGAAGGTGAGTCGCGCTAATCAACAAAGGAGACCGTTTAGTCCTAATAGACTGTATGGTCTTATTAATTTCATTATCGCATTTATTAATAACAATAATTGATTTCTTATTATTCAGTTTATCGAGTTGATCCGCATCATGATCATCGACATCAACCGATCCGTCTATGACGTATATAGTAATATCTGCTTGACTAAGCTGATGCAGTGCCCGCCGGATCCCTTCTGACTCGATTTCACAATCAGAGTTTCGAAGTCCGGCTGTATCGACTAAACGGACCATGTAGCCATCTATGGAGAAGTGTTCTTCTATAATGTCGCGCGTGGTTCCTGCGATCGGTGTGACGATGGACCTTTCTCTCCCAAGAAGAGCGTTCATGAGAGTTGATTTACCCACATTGGGTCTGCCTGCGATTACTATCAGGGCACCTTCACGAAGTAAATGACCTTCATGCCAGGTCGATTGAAGTGACAATAATTCATTTTCAAGAGTGTGCAATTGGTCGATTACGTTTTTCGTAAGTGATTCTGGCAGTTCATCTTCTGAGAAA
>JBAXBF010000471.1:0-2526 GCA_037142095.1 Chloroflexota bacterium | reverse complement strand
TCAAGAACGGCAAGACCTGCGATGCCGGGGATTATTTCAACGGTAAATGCGAGAAGAACCAGTAGTAAGCGTGAACCGGTAGACAGAAACGTGCGGCGCAGAGATTGTGCCGCACGTTATTTATATTCAACAAGACCAATACCATTTATGGAAAACAAAGAAATCTTAATTTTTTGGGAAGGCGAAACGTGCGAACACTGCGGTGGTGCGATTGTCGAAAAACGTGTAACGCTTCACCGTCCCCGCCTAGAAGGTTACGCCATCATCGAGAATGTACCGGCTGGTGTCTGCACGGAATGCGGCACACGCTACTTCGCTGCCAATGTGCTCAAGATGGTCGAAGAAAGTGTGCCAGGTAACCCTTCGTAGTCAGGCGATTCATCGCCTGCTCGAAAGGGAAAAACGGACAATTAGCTTGAAGATTCCAGGTATGGTGCAGTGGTATAATATTTATAAGGACATGATTTGCACTCAAGAGGAAAATGAGACATGGAAATGATTTTAAAATCCAAGTACGTTCATTATGATAAGCAAACCGTTGAATCTGCCGTCAAATCTGCCTTGTTAAGTTCACTAGATCAAGCCAGGCAGCGCCGCGATTATTACGCTAACGAATGTAAAATGCATGAACAATCCCGCTGTATCTCATCCGAGGATTTCCTGCGTGATTTTGCGGCTTTGCGTACCTAAAGATTTTATCCACAGATGACACAGATGTCACAGATAAGAATAAATACCAGCCTCTTCTTTGCGTCTTAGCGTCTTTGCGTGCCACATCTGCGGCACGGGGTTTGGTTGGGTAATGGGGTTGGTTGGAGGAATCCCTGTGCCCCTACGAAATCTTGGCGACTTGCCCCACGCGTGGGCGCCGTATCCCAGTAAGGGTGAAGCATCCGTCATGGATCATCGATTAACCAGGTATATGGTACGGATGCTTCGCCCCTACCAAACCCTTTGCGTCTTTGCGTGCCACATCTGGGGCACAGGGTTTGGTTGGATGATGGTGTCGGTTGGAGGAATCCCTGTGCCCCTACAGAAGACTCGTAGTCAGGCGATTTATCGCCTGCTGAATGGGGGAAGAAAGGGCAATGAATTGCCCTACTACGGCGAACATTATACTAAGGATAACGCCTTCCTCACCCTATCAATATCCAACCCATCTGGAAATGCGACCAGGTGCGCCTGGCAGCCACTGCGACAATCGCTGGAACCAAAAGCGGGTACGGGGATAATCGCCCCATCCAGCTTCGCCAACGCCTGACTCCAGGTGCATTCCATCTGTTGACTACCCGTGATGTAGAGAACATCTACCAACTTAATCCTGCCGCGTAGATAATCCATGTGCCAGCGCGGTATGGCAGCGGATTCCAGGTGGTGGCGGATGCGGGAGCGCAAACCGCCAGTTCCCTGCGCGCTGCCGAGATAAACGTAATCAGCGCTTGGAAACACAAACGTTCCCGAGCGCCCAATGCTTATAATCGCCTCTTTCTCCAGGTGGAAAAGGATGGCATAGGTGCCCTTCTCAGCAGGAAAATCGACTCTCAACATAGGATCACAAACGTTCCAGGACGTGGGTAACCGCCGTTGCGCCTGGTCCGCCCAGGGACTGCACCAGTGCCAGCCGGGCATTGGCGATCTGGTTTTTACCGGCTTCGCCGCGCAATTGCAGGACTGCTTCGACTGCCTGGTAGACTCCTGCGGCTCCGCCCGGATTGCCACGCGCCTTCATTCCACCCATCGTTAAGATGGGGAGTTTCCCGTTGAGGGCGCAGCTTCCATCCTGTGCCATCTGCCAACCTTTACCGCGCTCAGCAAAGCCCGCAGCCTCCAGGGACAGCGCAGCCAGGATAGATGAACTGTCATAGAGTTCAAACAAATCGACATCCTTGGGCATGATGCCCGCCTGGCGGCAGGCGTGCTCCACAGATTGGTGGGCTGCCTGCAGATCGAGCAAGTCGCGGCGGTCATGCAGTGCCAGGGTATCGGTTACCACGCTGGAACCGGAGATGCGCACCATCGGATGGGACGTCGTATCCGGTGAGGCGGCAAAGGGGAACAAATCCGCACGAGTCAAGACCAGAGCGGCGGCACCATCCGCCTCCGGGGCAACGTCGAACATATTCAAGGGAGGGCATACCGCCCCCGAACGGTTATAAGTTTCCACGCTGATCGCCTTGCGGTACATGGCATTGGGATTACCGGCGCCATTGGCATGGGCGATGAGCGGGAAACCGGAGAACACCTCATGCCCCAGTTGGTAATCGTGCAGATAACGCTGCATTAAAAGCGCCGACTGCGCGCTAGGCGTCATCCCGTGAATCGCTTCGTAGTCGCTGTCCAGTGGAATGGAGAAGCCGGCTTCTGCCGGTGAGCCGAGCAGATCGGTAAATTTTTCGACGCCAACCACCAGCGCCACATCCACCAGACCGGAGGTAACCGCCATATAACCCTGCCGTAAAGCAGCCCCGCCCGAAGCGCCAGCGGCTTCGACCGTGTAGGCTTCGATCCCGTTCAATCCTGCAAAAT
>JBAXBF010000470.1:0-2532 GCA_037142095.1 Chloroflexota bacterium | reverse complement strand
CGGCAGTACCCCTTCCGCCCAGATGGTTACATCCTCAGGGCGTAAGCACACGAATACGGAGCGCCCAATGGCAATTTCCCCACAGGCTGCGATTTTATCCTTGCCGGCTTGAACGATCACCAAGTCATCCTGGATGGCGATGGTCTGCCCGGGCAGGATGGTTTCAACCCCCACAAATGCGGCAATTTCCGAATCGGAGGGCGTGTTGAAAATCTCTTCCGGGGTTCCCACCTGGCGTAATTCCGCCTGGATAATGACCGCCATGCGGTTGCCGATCATCAGGGCTTCATCCAGGTCGTGGGTGATGAAGATGGCAGTTTGCCTGGTCAACGCCAACAGATTGTGGATTTCTTCCAGCAAGGTGATGCGGGTAGGCGCATCCAGGGCACTAAACGGCTCATCCAGCAAGAGCAGATCAGCCTGCAACGCAAATGCACGTGCCAGGCTGACCCGCTGCGCTTCTCCCCCCGAGAGCGAACGCGCCGGGCGCTTGTGTAAGGCAGCGATGCCGAGGCGTTCCATCCATAAATGGACGCGCTGTTTAATCTCCGCTTGGGGTAACGGACGAAAGCGCAGCCCGCTCGCCACATTGTCATAGACAGAAGCATTCAACAAAAGGGGTTCCTGCAATACCAAGCCCATGCGCCGCCGGTAGGCGGTCGCGTTCAGGCTGGTGTGTTCCTGCCCGTTGAGCAGGATCTTTCCTTCATCTATATTAATGAGACGATTGATAGCCAGCAGGAGCGTGCTTTTGCCAGCCCCATTCGGACCCACCACTGCCAGCACTTCCCCTTCCTGAATATCCAGGTGGGGAACGGATAAGACTTTTTTTCCAGAGCGAGAAACGGAGAGATTGTGGATTTCAAGGAGTGACATAGATTCTTCCTCAGCGCTAGGTGCCGCGCTGTTGGATCCAGGTCAGCAGGAGATTGACCAGATAAGCCAGAACCATGAGGATGATGCTGAGCGCAATCGCCGCCGCAAATTGACCGCGGCTGGTTTCCAGCACGATGGCGGTGGTCAGCACGCGCGTATCCCCGCGCAAGTTGCCGCCCACCATCATCGAAGCACCGACCTCCGAGAGGACGCTGCCGAAGCCAGCCATCAGCGCCGCTAGCAGGGGCAATCTGGCTTCACGCCACAGGATTAAAATGGTTTGCAGACGGGAGGCACCCAAGCCTAACATCTGCAATTGTAGACGAGGGTTGAGCTGCTGTATGGCGGCTATGGTCAGTCCGGTGACGACCGGGGCGGCGATAATCGTTTGGGCGATGACGATGGCGGTGACCGTATATATTAAATGAAGGTCTCCTAACAGCCCGCTGCGCCAGAGAAAGATGGAAACAGCCAAGCCCACCACCACCGGCGGAAGCGCCATGCCGGTATTGATCAGGCTGATCCAAAAGCGGCGGCTGGGGAACTGCCCCAGAGCCAATAAAGTGCCCAGGGGTAGTCCAATCACCAGACTGATTATGGTGGCAATGCCAGAAACTTTTAAGGAAAGGACGGTGATCTGCAGAACTTCAGGATCGCCGGAGGTCAGGAGTTGAATTGCCTGGCGGATTCCTTCCCATAATAATTGCATAAACCTATTTCCCTACCTGATCGTCCGCTTTTCCAGCATCCGGGAAAAAGAGCGGTTGTCCAAATTTATCAACGCCAAATTCACTGATGAATTTTTGGGTGTCCGCTGCCACCAGGAAATCTGCGAAGGCTTTGGCGCCCGTGTAATTCACCTTGGGCCATTTATCCGGGTTGACCGTGATCACGTGGTAGATATTCAGTAACGCCTTGTCTCCCTGCACCAGGACATCGAGCTGAAGGGTATCCTTCAATGCCAGATAAGTGGCTCGATCCGCCAGGGTATAGCCAGCCTTTTCCGAGGCGATGCGCAAGGTGTCGCCCATGCCCTGACCGGATTGGATGTACCAATCGCCCTTGGGTGTGATCGCAGCGCTTTTCCATAAAGCCAGCTCGACTTTATTCGTGCCGGAATCATCGCCGCGCGACACGAACAAGGATTTGGTTTCAGCCATCTTCTTGAAGGCATCAACAGCGACCTTCATGTCTTTGATGCCGGCCGGGTCATTCTTCGGTCCAACGATGATGAAGTCGTTATGCATGATCAGGAAACGATCCTTGCCAAAACCCTTTTCCATCAGTGTCTTTTCCGAGGCAGGCGCGTGCACTAATAGAACATCGGCGTTACCTTCCTCGCCCATCGCCAAAGCCTGTCCGGAACCGACCGCGACCATTTTAACTTTCAATCCAGAGGCAGCCTCGAATTTGGGCAGCAAGACATCCAACAACCCTGAGTCGCGGGTGCTGGTGGTGGTCGCCAGGATCAAATCAGCCGCTGTCTGAGGCTGAGCCGCTTTGGTTGGCTCGGCAACGGTTGCTGCCGCAGCGGGCACGGGTGTCGCCGGCGCAGCGGGTGCTGAACAGGCAGCCAGAAGCAGGCTTAACACCAGCATCAGGCTGAAGAGGGAGAACCATAAATTTGACTTTTGAGAAGATTTTTTTGTTAGCATT
>JBAXBF010000469.1:0-2553 GCA_037142095.1 Chloroflexota bacterium | reverse complement strand
GGGAAGGGTTTTTTACATGGGTGAACGGGATGAAGAGGAGGGGAGGGGGGGGAGGTGGAACCACAGATGGACACGGATGGACACAGATGGGATGGAAATGGGGTAGGGGCGACCGGCGGTCGCCCGGTGTTGGGTGTGAGATAAATCGCCAAAAGTGGCGAATTGGTGGGATAATTGTGGTTAATTCGCCATATTTGGCGAGAACAAATATTCTGATTGTTATTGACTTGGGCTATCAAACCGATGACCATAGGTGGCGAACGTTACGGGCAAGACATTATGTGTCTCCCGCTTGCACCTCTTGGTAAGGAGTTGGAACATGGAAAAGCGAAATTGGCTGCGGGTGATGGCTTGTGTGGGCTTATGTGCTTACTCGATCGGTTTGGTCGGCTGCGGTGACAAAAACAACCGTAACGAGGTAGAAGATCGTACGGTGACGCGCAATGTGTTACTTAAAGAACAAGCCGAAACAGCGAAAAATATTGCAAACCAAGATCGTGAGGTATTGCAGACGGCCCAGGCAATGAACTATTGCGTACTCGCAACCACACGAATAATCAACAGCGGATCCTTAATCGTGGCCGACCAAGAATATCACAATATTATCAACAACATTAATTTGGAAAAGATTGATCCAGATATCAAAGCGGTTTGTGTCTCATTGTTGGATTTGGTTATCAAAATCGAACTCAACGAGAAGCAGCGCCAACAGGTTGATGATATGTGCAAAATCCAAGTAGAGCGTGCATTTCGCGACGCGTGGATTAAGGGAGGCATGAATTTTATTAGGGAGGCTACCGGCGGAGAGGCCTCTGTTTCGATGAATGGGCAAAACGAAATAGCACATACGAGCATTTCGGGTTCGATGGGGGTGTACGCATCGGGCCAACCAGCTCTGATTGCGGCAAAGGTATTGTCCTCGGCGGTTTCTGCCGTTGGCACGTCCTATTTAGGCTATGTATACGCCAAAGATAATGCTGCGGATGCACAAACCCAAACAAGTTGGAAAATCAAAGACAAACAAATTGAAGAATTCCACAAGATTAGAAAAAACATTTTTGACTGCTCGTATCAGCTCACGCAAAGCCACAAATTGCCGGATTGCTGGCGTTTATCCGAGGCCCAGATAACAGAGTATATCAAACTGGTGGATAATCCCCAATACGCCAGCAAGCCAGAGGAATTGGCGCGTATGCTCGAATATCAGCGCGAAAAATTTGCGGCCTTCCCGCCTTTTTGGTATCAACTGGGTAAAGCGTATCAAAATGCCGGACAAAAGGATAAGGCCAAAGTTGCCTATGATTATTTTACAGCCGTTGACGTGGGTGTGATTCGTGAAGACATCGCGCGGGCTGGGGTGCGTGTGGGTCAAATTGGTCTACTTGATACAAAAAATGACCGGAAACAGATTGAGAAATATTTTGCGGAGATTCACCGGCACGCCCCCAACGATCCGACCGCAAATCTCTTTATCGCAACCAAGATGCTTGCCATGGAGATGAATGAGGACGCTGTAATCCAACTTAGGTACAATATCAACAAACGACTCATGTTTGGATGGTCGGTACGCCTATTAGGGCAGTATTACTGGACCACAGGCCGGAAGGATGATTTTAAGAAACTGATTGACGAGACCGTGGAACTGACAGACACGAACGATCGTTGCTTGATCAGTATTTTTGACTTGGCATATCTGGCAGAAATTAACGGCGAGATTGGAATGGCGAAGCGTGTGGTGGCCAGACTAGAAAAGATTAGACTTAAAATAGGTTTTCCGGAACGCTCATGGTTTGAGGATGAAACGCGCACGTGGGGTTTGGTAGATTTTCCACGTAGGTATTTTAACGAGAGCTATTCTGTTTGGGATGAGTTTCCAGAAGGTCATAGCTCCCGGCTCGAACATGATCGGGAGTGGGACAAGCTCCCCCCACGGGACAAGATATCGCCAGTTGTAGATAAAAGCGAAGAAGGAAAAGTTACGTACCCGCTGTGGATTCGCTTCATGTACTATGTTCGCAACTATGGACCAGATGTTAAGTTTACGTTGATGTTACAGGGAACGGCACCCAACGAGGGTAAAATCGTGAAGAGTGACGCTGCGGAACGCATTGAAATTATCTATTCGGGGAAAAAGGCGTATTACGCCGACAAGCGTGGAGATTATGATGGGCGAAATGAGTATACACCCGTAAAAGTGAAACTGTTGAACAAATGGTACGAATGGAAGGATTTGTCACAGTAACGTTATTCGGGTGTAACGTGTACTCATGGTTTCGCGTCGTAATTTCTGGCACTTATTTAGGGCTGCGATATTACGGGTGGTGGGCTTTTACCATGGGCTGCCGCCCATGGCTCTACACCTGACGCCCCGTTGGGGCTGGGGACGGGAGGAGGGGAATGCGGGCGTAGACGCCCGCGCTCCCAGCGGGGGAAGATATACCTAGCCAGAATAATTGCGGCCGCGCCAGGTGGATTGGCCGCCGAGGAGTTTGCGGGTTAGGGCGTACCATTGGATGGTGATGAGCAGGGCGATGCTCAGGGGGTGCAGGAGGG
>JBAXBF010000468.1:0-2561 GCA_037142095.1 Chloroflexota bacterium | reverse complement strand
GGTAAAACAAGAAGCATATATTTCGCATTTTTGTTTCTGATGGAAGCAATACAGGTAGCAATTATTAGTAAATATAACTGGAATGACGGTCTGCCTAAAATTGAAAATATATCATTGAACATCTGCGTATACCTAGCCAATGAATATTGGAGCATGGGAAGAAGAGACTGATCTTGAAGTCTTGTATTTATGTCTTCAGGATTATACATGGGATACGCAAAACGTCCATCTTCTGTTGGCTGTATTCTCCATATGATGGTTGTATAACAAAGAATATGGTTTATGTCGACAGAAGGATTGCTCAGGGTTAATTTCCAAAACAATTGGTTGATCTGTTCTTTGTAACTATCTGCTATTGACCAGTTAAGTCCATAAATAACCGTCTTGACGGTTGTGCAATCATAAATATTCCAACCATTATCCGTTGGGCGGATTTTATTGAGCATGTTCATTTCATCTGGCGTCACGGGTGTACCGGCTGAGATATGCGCTGCGATAAAATACAATTGCTTGGTCATAAATGTCTTATCAGATACGGTACTTCTTTGCACCTTTAAAACTTCATACAACGGACCTTTTATGGTGCCAAAAATCACCAATGCAACTAGCAAACTGATAGTAATCTTTTGCCAGTAGGGCAAATAAAGGATATACAGAAGTGGAATGATTATTATACTAATAACAATTCCCTCATGACGATACAGCGGGATCAAGGCAGCAACAATCCCCAAAATAACAGATGAACGATAGCTGCACAGCCATTTCCCATTTGTGCTAATAATCTTCAATAAGATAATACTTAACCCTAATATGGCTATCGTATAAGGAATATCTTTCCAGAGCGTTATTGCCATGATTCCATTAATGGGACATAACGCACATAGAATGCTAATAAGCCATACCGACCAAAGGGGAGATCCCAATTGTCGGAAGGATTGTAATCCCCATCCAATCACAAGCGCAAGCGCTGTCAATTGTACTATAATCATTACCGCGGGAGTGAGCCAGATCCGGCTTAATATCCAGATATTCAAAGTGTGAAATACAGGGTGATAATCATTGAATTTTGTTGTCAGAACTTGATTCCATTGGTTGATCGAATCTGAACTCAGAATACCCGGAAAAAACGTTAGCAGATATATCGTCCAAATAACTACCATCGGCAAGGCATAGTAAATAAATGCCCATCGAGACATTCCCTGTTGGTCAGTATTATTAAATTGCAAAAAACTTACCTTAAACAAAAGAATACTCATAGTAATAACATCAATACCTATACAGATAAAACATAGGATAAGAAACGGCACATCTGTGTGTGCATCGCTCCCAAATGTACTTATCCTGTTTAATATTAATGAAATTGTTTCAATTGAAATGCTATTTACCCCATTGGGATAAACGATATTAAGCAAACCAGCGTCATCAGGGAACGGTATTTTTACAGAAAATACGGTCATGAAGAATATACTAACCAATATTATGATTATTATACTTATCCATTTTTTGCCTCGGGATAGCTCACAAAAGCGCGAGGGAATGAAATGATCATTAGCATAATAAAAAAGGATACTGAATACCCCGGATAGTGCAATCAGCATCGCAAATCCGATGATCCAACTATACATCCAAAAATCAAATAGATGCAAAGCCAAAGACGCGGCGATTGCGATTCCGCTGATCAGAGGAATGATACCCTTTTCATGAGGTATTGGCGTTATTTTTTTCGATGCTATTTTATTCGGATCTTTCGAGTATAATGAACGATCTGAAAAATAGAAGCTAGCAAACAATAATAAAGTTGTGACTGCTGTTGAAATCCAAATAATTTCTAGCCACCTATTTGAGACAATCAAACGCGGCATGACTAATTCATAACGCCGTCCATTCAATATGGGAGAACCATTATCCGAAGCAGAGAAATATAGTTTTCCGGTTGGAGATAAAAAGAAACGACCTGCTCCTATCGAGATAATATTTGTAATTTGTGCATTTGCTGGACCAATCGGTTTGCCATCTTCATAAATCTGCGCTAGAGATAACGATGAAATTGGTTTTTTGCTTAGTAAAGTATTTAATTTGACGGAATAACAATTACCTTCTTTTGTCAGGCAAGCTGGTTGAATTATTTCATTTTGAATCAGAATGCGTTCTACACCCACAAGCCACATCAACTTGCCTGTTGAATGTAAAGTCAGAGCAACCGAGAAAAACAAAAGGATTATCTCAATTACAATCAGTACCCAGCGATAAACCTGTAATTTTGAAATAACTAATCTCATCTTAGCTAGACATTATCCTTTTTCGAAACAATGGCATCACACCTACTCAACAAACAGCTATTATCCAATCGGATGATAGCTGTTTGACTTTATATATCTTTATTATCCCCGTTTTCCTTCTGGTCAAGCCCCATGAATTTTTTTGAAAGCCTTGATCTTTCTATGTCTTTGTACCACGCATACGCGGATCGAAAATGTCGCGGATGGCATCCCCGATCAGATTCCATGCCAGGACGAATAGCACCAAAGCAATACCCGGATAAACCACAATATACCAATATT
>JBAXBF010000467.1:0-2567 GCA_037142095.1 Chloroflexota bacterium | reverse complement strand
TAAGCCATCGGTACAATCGAATCAATTGCATCCGGGTCGCCGCCGCGTACCATATAGCCTAATTTCTGATTGATCACATCAATTTTCTTTCCCTTATTATATTTAGGGGATAGTTCTTTCAATTCAGAGGAGACCAGATCACCAATACCGCCTAATTTAGCATGACCGTAAGCATCTGTCGAGCGGTCCTGGAATACCATTTCACCGCCCTCGAACATAGCCCCTTCGGAAACCAGTACAATCGCGTATTTGCTTGGATTCTGATTGCGGTCATAGGTCAAAAGTTCAGTCAAATGATCCATGTCGAATTTCCATTCGGGGATGACGCAGCGATGGGCGGCTCCAGCCATTGTGGGTAACATAGCTGTAAAACCTGCATATCGCCCAAAAACTTCCAAAACCAGGAAGCGTTCATGGGATCCGGCAGATGTGCGTAAGGTATTCGTCAGGCTGATTGTCCGGGTGATGCAAGTGCTGAAACCGATGCAGTAATCTGTACCCGCGACGTCATTATCCATGGTTTTGGGGATGGCAATCACACGCATGCCTTCCTGATACATCCGCACACCGTAAGATAAGGTGTCATCTCCCCCGATTGGGATAAGATGGTCAATACCAAGCCAATCCAAGTTCTTCAAGACTTCTGGGGTCAGATCATTCTTTTCTTCCGAATAGGCATCTTTGAGATGCTCTGGGACACTGTTCTTGGATACTGCACTGGGCTTGGTGCGTGAGCTATGTAAAAAAGTACCGCCAGTTCGCCCGGCTTTATTGACGACCTCATCTGTAAGATATTGGAAATTATTGCTGTTATCCGCGTCTTTATCGCGAATCATATCCACCAATCCAGCCCATCCCCTCCGAATCCCAATCACCTGGTATCCTTCACGGTTAGCGCGAATGGTTACAGCTCTAATTGCAGGATTTAAACCTGGTACATCGCCCCCACCGGTTAAAATGCCAATTACTCCGTGTTTTCTTTTGACATTTGCCATAAATACACCTCCGTTGATGATAAAAAATAAATAAATTTAGAATTCAATTTTACTTCATGATATTGATGAAGCTTGTTGATAAATTATTTTCCACCTGGTATGTGCGGTGTTCGATTCATGTAATCACAAACCCACCAGTCTCGCTTACCATCTGCTACATCCATACCCCACGGGTCGCACTCATTTGTCTCGCAAGTGGTGGCTCTGCATAAATCATAACAATTCTGTGCATCTCTTGGGCTTCGAAAATCATTACAAGTTACATTCTCATCGGTACAAGCGCAACCCTTTGAAATGCCACCTGATGAGATTGGGGTAATGTCCAC
This sequence comes from Chloroflexota bacterium, assembly GCA_037142095.1. Lineage (GTDB taxonomy): Bacteria > Chloroflexota > Anaerolineae > Anaerolineales > DRKV01 > JBAXBF01. Next base: position 1,246 of record JBAXBF010000467.1, on the reverse strand, counting down.
AAACATACTTGCAGGCACCTTTGTTCCATCCGGCAGGGTAATAAATTCGTCCGTGGGTGCAACCGCTATAGGAATATATACCCGAGTTGAGGTTAATGTTGGTTGGGGTGTGTTTGTGGGTGGCAGCGGTGATGGTGGAGGGGGGGGGGTATTGGTTGGTAGCGGCGTGTCTGTTGGAAAAGATGCTATGGTCAAGACGATCGATGTCTCCGCAAATCCTTGGGGAAGCGGTGTGGAAGATGGTGACGGAGCCGCCTTGGGGCTGAGACTCAACCCAATAAAAACACCGATAAATAAAACGATGATCACGACCGCAGCAATTCCTACGATAAGATAAACCGGGATCGTATTTTGTTTTAGGACGGGTTGTTTAAATTTCATCATAATGTGAAGGATTTCCTTATAGGGATCTTTCCTCTTTCAAAATGAAAGTTCCCCACATTAATTATTATATCACATTCCTGTTCGGCGCGCATTTTTACGAATCGACCAGATGTCTATGATCATGCGGAATGCGTCGTGGACAACGCTCAGCTTGCTCTCGGGGTTAAAATACCAGTCGACAGGCACTTCGACAATATTATAATGCCGTAATCTGGCGAGATAAAGAATTTCCACATCAAAAGCCCATCCCATTTGGGATTGTCTACTGAAAAGGTCATCTGCAACCGGCGCATGAAAGCACTTAAAACCACACTGGGTGTCATGAAAGTCGGGTAGTGCGAGCAGACGAATAATTAAGTTGATCGCTCGCCCCCCAAGATGCCGGTAAATGGGTTCGTTGTAACGTACCGCACTGGCTGCTTCGCGTGAGCCAATTGCCACATCAATGTCATCCAGTTGCGGCGGGATGAAGCGGTTAACTTCATGAATAGGCATCGAGAGGTCGGCATCTGCCATAAAACGGTATTCACCGCATGCTTCTAGCATGCCGCGCTGGACGGCTCTGCCTTTCCCTTTTTCTGTTTCGTGAATCACGCGTAATTGGGTATAACGGCTGGCAAATTCCATCGAAATTTGGAGGGTCGCATCCTGGCTTCCATTTTCCACCACCAGAACCTCCCCCGTATAGGGTTGAGTCTCTAAAAATTCGATCACTTTGCTTAAAGTGTCCGGAAGTCGTTTCGCTTCGTTATGAGCCGGGATGATGATGGATAAAAACGGTCGCTCAGCAGGTACCATATCAAGCGCCCTTTTTGCTAATTTCTTTCTCGAAGTAATCAATCATCCAGCGGGTCATATCCTG
>JBAXBF010000466.1:0-2571 GCA_037142095.1 Chloroflexota bacterium | reverse complement strand
TTAATGAAGAGCGTTGATTAGATTTCACGATCAAGAAGAATTACCTTATTTTGGGATGTCTGACTTATTTCGACGAAATTTTACTATTCGTATTATAATTTGATCAGTTGGTTATAAAAAGATAAGGAGACAAATCAATGATCGATTTTAACTCACCCCTTGGTCAAAAAATAAGAAGCCGTTTGGAAAAAGAAAAAATCATCTGGCTCACGACAGTGGATGTCCAGAATATGCCACAACCCAGACCGGTTTGGTTTCATTGGAATGATGAGAATATCTTGATCTTCAGCCAAACAAAAGGAGCCAAGGTTCGTCATATTACCCACAACCCCCATGTTGCTTTAAATTTTAACACCGACGGGGGAGGGGGAGAAGTTGGGGTTATAACAGGTGATGCGGTTATCCTTGAAGGATCTTTACCCCTTAACCGGACGAATGATTACTTGCAGAAATACAAAGAGGACATTCAAGCAATGGGTTGGACTCTTGAGTCAATTCAGGCAGATTTTTCGGTCGTGATTTTAGTTACTCCCAAAACAATCAGGGGATTCTAAGGGGATAATATGGCAACAGTTCACAATGAGATCACAGACGCCCTCCAGACTTTTATTTGCAAGCAGCACATTTTTTTCGTCAGCAGCGCTCCGTTGAGTGGTGAAGGACATGTCAATCTTTCACCGAAAGGATTGGACACTTTCCGAATCTTATCCAAACATCGAGTTGCCTACATGGATTTGATTTCGAGTGGTAATGAAACTTCAGCCCACTTACTCGAAAATGGGCGGATCACCTTCATGTTCTGCGCTTTCGAAGATGCTCCTTTGATCCTGCGCCTTTACGGAAAAGGATACACCGTGTTACCAGATCAACCGGATTGGTCAGCATTGGCTTCAAACTTTACTATTTACCCCAGTACCCGTCAGATCATTGTGGCAGACATTACCCGGGTACAGACTTCCTGCGGATATGGTGTCCCAAAATATGAGTACTCAGGTGAGCGTGATGAACATTTCAAATGGGCTGAGAAGAAAGGTGAAGCCGGGCTTGAGGCATATGTTCAGGAACATAGCTTACGAAGCATCGATAGTTTGCCTTCCGTTCTTGGAATGAATGAAAAATCATAAACTTGCCTAGTGTTTCAATACCTTATATAATTGATTATATCAATGTTCCTATCGAGTATTTCGGAAGGATATTTACATACATAAACGAAATGGAAAGGATACAAATATGAGATCTGAATGGATACAGCATAAAGGAAGACGCATTCTCTTTTCTAACCTGACGCATCTTACCTTGGATGAGTTACGGGCAGAAATAAAAGCCTCCGATGAATTGATCCTTCGGGAGGCAAAGAACTCGGTGTTATATTTGGCTGATTTAGCAGGTACTTTAGGGTCTCCAGCCGTAATTGATATCTTTAGTAAAAGTGGGGCACTTACCAAGGCGTATGTACGCCGTACGGCTGTCATTGGCGTATCTGGAGTGCGGAAAACATTGGTGGATATTGTAATCAAGCTAACTGGAGTACAAGTAATGGTCTTTGGAAGTCTTGAGGAAGCCAAAGATGGTCTCGTGAATGCAAAATAGGAGTATATCTGTTCGCTTGTAAACAATGTACTCTGTTTCTTTTCTTAGCATCTGGGAATTTATCGATCATTGTGTTACTCATTTATCTCAAATCATTTCTAAATAAAATCTTAAGATTTGTGGCTTATCATCTTGTTAATTAGATAAATCCGAATCATGATTCCATACACTGTGGATAGGAGTTTATAACAAGATGAAAAAACAAATTATAATGTTCGTGGTTTTTAGCTTAGCGATTTTTACTATGTACGGTTGCAGTGGGCAGGCAACAAATCCCAACGATGCTTCTGCTGAAAATGCTAGAAAAAATGGTAATAACAATAATGGCAAAGGAACGCCGGGAAAGAATCGACCTAACAACCCGCTCAATAAATATATGCTTCAAGCCGAGGCGGATGCATTGGGCATCAGTAGCGACGATTTACAGGCTCGTCTAGGGAAAGGGGAAAAGCTGGAAGATATTGCTCAAGCAAAAGGTTGGACGCAGGATGATCTGCGCACAAAAATGTCCGATATCATAACCAAAGCGGTTGATGCCGCGTTAAAGGATGGAGCAATAACACAACAACAAGCGGATGCCTATAAGCAGCGTGGCGCAGGCGTTCCGAATGGCGGACCTAGACCTGATGGTGGAAGAGGTATGGGTCCAATGGATGAATATACGCTTGCCGCTACGGCTGAAGTCCTTGGTGTGACAACCACAGATTTGCAAACGCGTATCACCGCCGGTGAGAATCCAATGGATATGGTACGCAAATTAGGTTTGAGTTTTGAAGATTATCGCACGAAGCTGGAAGCAGCGTTAACGAAGGTTTTAAATCAAGCTGTTACTGATGGGAAACTTACCCAGCAGGACGCTGATCAAAAAATACAACAGTATAAAGAACGACCAGGTCCAGGAGGGCGCGGTCCACAAGGAAACCCGCCGGATGGGACACCTGGAAATCCCCCAGATGCACCCCAGGGCAATCCACCGGATAA
>JBAXBF010000465.1:0-2582 GCA_037142095.1 Chloroflexota bacterium | reverse complement strand
TGACCAATAACCACCACCAACGCTTGAGAATATTCAAATAACTACGCAGATCTAATTCATTTGTTTCTTCCATAGGCTATCTCATGTACTAAAGTATGTATAAATATGTGAGAACGTTTTATTATTTACCGAAAATATCCAATGAATGGATATCCATTGCAATAACTATGCCTAACTCTTAATAAGCGCCTTTACGGCTCAAGGCAACCCAGAAGGTCTTGAATAGAATTTGCAGATCAAGCCAGATCGAATAATTCTGGACATAGAATAAGTCATCCTCCGTATGCAAGTGCATCGGGCGGTCACTTCTCCCATTGATCTGCCACCAACCAGTAATTCCTTGGGGAACGGCGAAGCGTTTACGTTGCCAAGTTTTGTATTGATCTACCAGATAAGGTAATTCCGGTCGAGGACCTACCAGACTCATGTCCCCTTTAATAACATTGAACAATTGAGGCAATTCATCTAAACTAGTTAGACGTAATAACTTCCCTATGCGCGTTACCCGCGGGTCATTTCGCACCTTGTGAATCAAATTACCATCTTTGTCTTTGCACTCGACGATTGAACGCATTCCCTCTGCTCCGCTCACCATGGTACGAAACTTATACATAATGAATGGTTTCCCATTTTCTCCCACCCGCTTCTGGCGAAAAATAACGAAACCTGGACTATCAAAATATATAAATATTGCAATGATTCCCATAACCGGTAAAATAAAAGGGAAAGAAATCAATGTAACGACGATGTCGAATATACGTTTTGTTATTCGCTGATATTCGCTCAAGGCTGGCGCCCTCAAATCCAGCATGAGGATTCCGGCATAATCTACAACATCCGCCTTGAATAGAGCCAAAGTAAAATAGCTGGGAATTACCCATAATTTCACTGGCAGCTCATGAGATTCCGCCACTAGCGAGTTGATCCTCTCATGAGCACCCAAGGGTAAAGCGAGGACAACATCATCGATATTGTACTGATTGACAATCTGGCGTAAATCTGATAATCTCCCCAAAATTTCCTGCTGGGCAGATTGGCGTAATAATTCATCATCTTCTAAAAAACCCGCAACGGCTATATCCAAATCTGTATTCCCTACAATTTTTGACTGTAGGGTTCTGCCAAGTTCTCCTGCACCTACGATCAACATTCGCCGATTTTTTGAATTAACGAAAAAACCAAAACGGAGCAAGAGGCGTATTATTAGACGCCAGAAGACCATCATGACGTATGTCGATGTAGCAAACAATAAAAAGAGTAAGCGGGACACTTCGCGATAAGATAAATATAACATTCCTGCCAGGGAGATAGATGCTAACAAAGAACCGAAAAGGAGGTTAGTCATTTCGTCGGCGACGTGGTAATTGCGTTGGTAATCATACACGGTTGCCCACATCAAGATTGCCACCCAGACCATAGGGAATAATATAAAAAGCGGTACTGGAAGTGCCAAAGGAGTGGTAATCTCGATTGAGAATGGCAGATTCAGTTGTGGACGGATGAGATTAGCTATTACAAGATTTATAGCAACAAGACAGAAATCCAATCCCATGAGAAAAATCATAAAATTGACTGAAAAACGTTGTATCATTTCTGTATTGCCTCCTTGATAACGCCAAGAATAGCTTCCCGTTTGGGAAGCAATGCATCATCCCCAGTCGTTGGAACTTTCCATGATGTGACCATATCTTCTCCGATACGAAAGCGCCAAATACGATTTGTGTCCTTGAGTTGATTTGCCAAAGAGATCCAACGGATAATATCTTCAACTTTTAGATTCATCTCCATCTCTTTTTGATATTTACTGTATAGTTCCGGAATACGGGAAAATACATCCATGCTTAATAAGCGCATAAATATCGCATTCAGCACCTCTTGGTGACGGCGCTCACGATCAAAATCACTGGTCGAATAGCGAGCTTTGGTATACATAAAGACCTCTTCGCCGCTCATATGGACCAGACCAGGTTTTACGGATAAAGGGGTTGCCCAGGGTACGTAGGGGTCATAAATCGGTTCGGTGACATTCACATCGACCCCGCCTAAATCATCAATGATCGTTTTCATGGACAACATGTTGATCTTTACATAGTATTTTGGGCGGATTCCAAAATTATACTCAAACATGGTTGCAAACATATCAAACCCGCCGCGCCACATGGCAAAATTGATGCGCTGCATCGTCCAACCAGGTATATACACAAAAAGATCACGCGGAAAGGACACCAGGCTGGCTGTACCCTGTGAAGGCTTAAGGATAAGAAGCATAATAGCATCTGTGCGGAAGATAGTCTCACCCTCAAGGCGGTCGTCACCCAGCAAAACAATATTGATTTGATCCTGCGGCTGAGGTAGTATCCCTGCTGGCGATGGAATATCAATAGGAGGCCAAATCGTTGGACCGGCATAATTTCCCCAGGGTCGGGAAGATTTATTCGCATCGCTCTCCTCAGAGCCCAATCCTTCCTGGGGAAGAAAAGGAGTCGCCGTTGCAATCTCTCCTATAGCTGAAGATGAACCCTTTACTGGGTCTGTTAGAGGTACGGCAACGCTCCCAATAGCACGAGCCTTGGCATTATTAT
>JBAXBF010000464.1:0-2587 GCA_037142095.1 Chloroflexota bacterium | reverse complement strand
CGTCTATATTAACATAACATGTAGTTATAGTACAAGCCACTGCATTTTTATTTTCTCGGGTGTGCCTTGTCCTATAACCAAATTATGTTAAATATCCGGTTAGTAGCACGAGAGGTTTGAGAGGGTGCTTTTCCAGCGTTTCCCGGAACCAGCATGACGTGCATTTTGAGTTTGCTGCCTACGGTAGTGGTTTATTACCATTCACGGCTTGCACAGTCTTGGGCTGCCGATGGCACAGGCATTTCAATAAATCACTCCAGCAGCCCATTCCTCGCCGCTCATTGCCCTTGACCAGAAATTACCGGCAGCATGGGTATGCCAGCATTTGTCGCTGCCTGTCCCCGTTCAAAAAAACGGAGGCAGGCATCAGTTTGCATGTTCCGGATGCAAATCCTATTTGGTCAACCTACTGCACCACTCATTCCGGTGGATGCCTGAAAAGCGGCACCACCTCCAATCGGGTACAGCAAGTTGCCCGTGAATGCTTATCAATCCTTTGGCTCAGTTCAGTACAACGAGTAACGGCAAAGCATTTTTACCTCGATCTGTAACCCATTAAAGATAGCTTGTTATTACAGGCTTCACTACGCGCCCTTGCCATGCACCAATTTCCCTTATCCGGTTTCAATACCAAATACCAGCGGTGCATGTCAGGAGCGCTCCGCTCACCTTCCATAAAAGCTACTTTAATGAGTTACTGCCAATCCCTCTGCAGTTTGCCAGCACCGGTAAATGCCTTGCCTTTTAGGCAGTTTGAGCAGGTTCGCAATCATTTATCGCCATTAACCAGCCACTAAAGAGCGTGGCCGCTTAATTTCCGCGTGTTTTTTCAGTAATCCATCCTCCTCCTGCCACCTCATTCGCCCTCGTCCCTCGGGCTTCATAAAGTGGCAGCTGGTAAGCCAACTGCCACCATCACCAACCCGCATTGAAAAAATGCCGGTTGGTTTGGTCTCTTTTCCCGGTATGCAAGTCTGCTTCCCCACCTCATTTCGCGCTCATGCTTCACGCTCATGTAGTGGGGCTGATAGCCGGCAGTATTTCGCTCTGTCAGTAAGGTTACAAAATCCAAATCTTATTCAAGATTACCTGCGAAATTTTTTGTATTGCAAGGCCAATGCCCGTTGGGTGCTGTCATTTTTTTTATCATTTTTATTTTTTGGGGTAAAAAAATGACCCGCAGCCTTGCAATACAAAAATTTCTACGGTCAAGGCGCCTAAGATTTGAATTTTCTGCAAATTTATATTTACAAGCAAGGCTCATGGGTTGGCGCCTCTCCGGTACCCTGATCACAGGCGATGCAATACCGTCTTGACGATCCGGTTTCCAATTAAAAGCCGTCCCAGACAGGCATACCGGATCGCATCAATCGCATGGTTGAAACGATCGACCGGAATGTTCATCGGTTTTCCGGAAGCATCCTCTTTCCATTTGTAGTTTTTCAGCTCACGGATCAGGTTGACTGATCCCCTGGTCACATTGATCGGGTACCGTTTCAAAATATCGATCCCGGTCAGGATGGAATCCGGACCTTTGAATGTCGGCTTGATATTGAATCCTTCCTGATGGATTTCGTAAATACACTTGGGCTGGTTATCTGCTATGATCTCATCGGCCTGGGTAATTCCAAGCTTTCTCATCCAGCTACAGATGTCAGGATTGGTCAAACCCCGCGAATAAATCAGCTCACCAACATAAAGCTCGCCGCCATCCATCCCGACTTTGACCAGGGCTGTAGGATCATTGGAAAAACCAAAATCCATCCCGTGGGTGATCCATTTGCACGAATCCGGCCAATCATCAACAATCCGCCAGTTCGTGAAGATCAAGCCGGTGATTTGTCCGACCTCTCCAAGACCATAGATTCGCCAGTAATTTTCATCCACAGTCTTGAGATTTTCGATCTCCGCAACCATCTCCGCAGGCAGAAACTGGATGTTATCCAGGTAGGTGGAATGGATGAAGGTACAATCCTTGCGGGGCAGGACCTGGTCATAAATCCAGTGTTCATCCATCGAAGGGTTGAAGTCCAGGAAGATTTGTTTCTCTGTTCTGAGCGATAGCTGTACCCAGTCTTCCAGGGATAGCTCGTTCGCCTCGTTGATAAACAGGTAAGCGCGCTTGGCGCCACGTTTCTTTTGCGGCTGGTCCAGGCTCATGAACTCAAACAGGTTCCCGTTCAGTAGGTAGGTATTCTCGGTCTTGTTGTGGTTCCGCTCATCGTAAAGGCCAGCCGATTTGAGGATCTCGAAGAAATCGCGCATCGCCGATGCCTTCAACGCCGGCATTGATCGCCTGACAATGGAGAACACCATGTCATGACCTTCAAAAGCCTTGACGAGAATAAAAACCTGAAGGATTGAGTATGTTTTCCCTGACCGGGTGCCGCCCTGGTTGACTACGATCTTGGTAGCAGCTTCATAATTTTTCCGGAATACTTCTGATACCTGAATCTTCGATTCCAATGGGAAGGGTTTTAATGTTTGAGTCCGGCAGGAGCGTGGTATGGATAACCTCGAAGGTGATCTTAGTGAGCTTGTCTTCAGCCGGGCCAATGTCAACGTTCACCCGCTGCAGCTTTGGCCT
>JBAXBF010000463.1:0-2600 GCA_037142095.1 Chloroflexota bacterium | reverse complement strand
GCCATGGTCGGGCTGTTGCAAGCTCCTCCGGGGACGCTCCTGCACAAACGTCTGGAGAAAGAAGGGCGATTAACCAATATGATGACAGGTGATAATGTGGATGGTTCGACGAACATTATCCCCAAGATGGGGTTGGAATCTCTGCAAGAAGGCTACCGCATCATTCTGGGTCAAATCTACGCACCATCGTTCTATTATGAACGTGTCTTCACTTTTTTGCGTGAATACCATCCGCCCAAGATAAGAATCGTTATGGACTTACAATACAGCCTGGCTTTGGGACGCTCCATATATCAACTGGGTATCCGCGGCATTGAGCGCGTCCATTATTGGCGGTTGTTTTTCTGGACCCTGTTCCGCCGCCCGCGCCTGTTTCCACTGGCAATTACATTAGCCATCATGGGCTTTCACTTCCGCCAGGTAGCTGAACTGCATGTGAATTGAGCAAAACTCGGACACCAATCATAAACAAAAAATAATCAATCCAGTAAGGAGGTAGCACGAATGGATGTTAAGAAAAGCAAGACTAAATCCCCACGGTTGTTCAATGTCCAGCGCAATGAGGATGATTCCGTATCCAAGATAGCGTATATCAAACAACTCTTTACAGGTTCTGAGTCCATTAGATATGAATGAAAATAACCAACAGCACCGTACTATATTAGAGAATATTGCCATAAGTGCGATGGTAGAGAGAGGCTTACTCCCTGATTTTTCTGCTAAAGCACTTGCCGAACTTAACAAAATTCAGTCCCCGGCTAGGAACACAATTGATGAGACCATTCGCGATCTGCGGGAACTCCTTTGGGTATCCATTGATAACGATGACTCGCTTGATCTCGATCAATTAACTGTGGCAGATGTATTATCAGATGAGGCTGTTAAAATTCTGGTGGCTGTGGCAGATGTAGACTCCCTCATAAAAGATGGATCTGAGCTGAACGAGCACGCTCACCACAACACGACCTCGGTGTATACCGCTGCCAAGATATTTCCCATGTTACCCGAAAAACTCTCCACCGACCTCACATCACTAAACTTGAATGAGGATCGCCTGGCAATTGTCATTGAAATGGTGATTGGTGCGGATGGATCTTTACTAACTTCCGATATCTATCAGGCACAGGTGCACAATCACGCAAAGCTGACTTATAACAGCGTAGCCGCATGGCTAGAAGGAGATGGTGCTATGCCTGAAGCGATCGCTGCTACCAATGCGCTTGGTGAAAATCTGCGCATGCAGGACAGGGTAACCCAAAGGATGCGGAATTTCCGGCATGTCCATGGAGCGCTTAGTTTGGAAACCATTGAGGCGCGCCCCGTCTTTGACAACGACCAAATCCGTGATCTTGAAGTGGAAGAAAAGAACCGAGCCAAGGACATTATTGAAGATTTTATGATCGCGGCTAACGGTGTGACCGCCCGGTATCTCTCATCCCGAAAAATTCCTTCGATCCGGCGTTTGGTGCGCACTCCGAAACGCTGGGAACGAATTGTTGTACTGGCGGAGGAGCATGGCTTCAGGCTGCCCAGAGATCCAGATTCAAAAGCGCTGGAGACATTTCTAATTAAAGAGAAAGCAGCCGATCCCTTGCGATTTCCCGACCTATCCCTAGCAGTGATCAAACTTTTAGGTAAAGGTGAATACATTGCAGAAATTCCCGGCGACACAGTTCAAGGACACTTTGGGCTCGCGGTCAAGGATTATACCCATTCCACTGCCCCCAATCGTCGCTATGCTGATCTGATCACCCAACGCTTGTTAAAAGCCGCCATTGCAGGTCAAAAAACACCGTACACCTATGATGAATTGAGCGTGATGGCAAAGCACTTCACCGCTCAGGAGGATGCGGCTAACAAAGTCGAACGGCAGGTTGGCAAATCGGCGGCAGCGCTGCTGCTTGAATCGAAAATCGGGCAGCAATTTGACGCTATCGTTACGGGTGCATCGAATAAAGGTACCTGGGTTAGGTTACTCAATATTCCAATTGAGGGCAAGGTGGAGCAGGGGTTCGAGGGTCTGGATGTAGGTGATCAGGCACGCGTGCAACTGATGTCGGTTAACGTTCAGCGTGGGTTTATCGATTTCAAGAAAGTGGGTAAAGCCAGACATTGAAATGAACGGATACTGATTGTATTCCGCACATGGATCATCGGTTAGATAGCAACCCCGCCTTTAGGCGGATTTGATAAGCAAAGGAGAGAACTATGAAAAGCAAAGCCGGTTTGTGGATTGACCACCGGAGAGCAGTTATTGTAATCGTCTCGAAAGAAGGCGAAGAAACCATACAGATCGCATCCAATATGGAGAAACACGTCCGATTTACCAGTAATGCAACCTTAGACGTATCCTCTGAGGACGTACGTGACCGTCAATTCGAAAACCATCTCAACAACTTCTATGATGACGTTATTGCGTGTCTGCGTGAAGCCGAATCCATTCAGATCTTTGGTCCCGGAGAAGCGAAGGTCGAACTCGAGGCACGTCTTGTGCATGAGGGGCTCAAGGGACGTATCGTGAGTATCGAAACCGAAGACAAGATGACGGATCGCCAGATTGCGGCAAAAGTTCGACAACATTTTATGATATAGCAATGCCC
>JBAXBF010000462.1:0-2601 GCA_037142095.1 Chloroflexota bacterium | reverse complement strand
ACTTTTTATATACATTCTCATAAAATGAAGGTATAATAATATCCTGTGGTAGTAGGAACGCTCTCTTATCATGCACGTCATTATTCTGTTTCAACCCCTGTCTATGAGGGACCTTTAGATTTACTATTACAACTTATAGAAAAGGAAGAACTGGATATTACATCGTTTGCTTTAGCGCAGGTGACGGATCAATATCTCATACATTTACGTCAAATTCAAGTACAATCTCCGAATGATGTTTCAGCTTTTCTTGTGATTGCTGCAAAATTGTTACAAATTAAATCCGAGGCACTTTTACCTCGCCCACCAACGCGTGAATCTGGAGAAGAAGACCTAGGTGAAGCTTTGGCTGAGCAGCTACGCTTATATAAAAGGTATAAGATAATCGGTAACTGGTTACATCAGAGAGAAGATAATAATCTACGAAGTTACCTCCGTGTTGATGTACCTATCCATGTTTCAAACATGATCGATATCGGAAACATAGATATTGTGCAGTTTGTAAAAATTGCGTATCATGTTTTCAACCGAAAAGATGAGAAACCCATGCTTTCGACAATTGTTTCTCAACCTAAAGTTACAATTCGTGAAAAGATAATGCTCATTGGCAAAATCTTACATGAAAGCGGAAATATTGCATTTCACCAATTAATAAGGAACGCGCAATCAAGGCTTGAAGTTGTGGTTACTTTTTTAGCAATGCTCGAATTGATTAAACGAAATTTGTTAGAAGCAAGGCAAGAGACTCTCTTTGGGGAGATTGCATTAGTGCGAAATCAAGATTGGGAAGATGGAACATCCCTTGAATTTGAATTTGGTGAATAAAATTTTCTAAGGATGAACCACTCATAAATAAGCAATCCAATGCTTGCACCGATCGTATCTATACCTACATCAATAAAAGATGGATTGCGTCCCGGTGTATAAGATTGATGGTATTCGTCAGTTAAGGCATAAATTATTGATAGTGACAATGAAATGATAAATTGTTTCTTACCTGGTTTAGCAAAACCGTAATAATACGCACCAGCCAAAAGTGCATAACCTGTCATATGTCCACCCTTCTTTATAATTTGATCGAGGATATTTAAGTCAGGCAAATATATAGAGGGTGTTGAAGAAAACAGAAAGATTGCCAGCATCACAAGGAAGGCTGGTAACCAACGAAAGATTGGTTTAAGAAGTTTTTGGAGGTTCATGAATGACTACGTCTCGTAGAGATTTTCTCAAATTAGGATTGTTAACCCTTAGTGGATTGGCATTTCGTCCCTATTATACACGTCAAGAAGAGCGAGATCCTGGGCTTGTTGTGCGGATTGCATCATTAAAAGTGGATGTATATAACGAACCAGATTTTGAAAGTGATATCGTTGGAGCACGTTACCTTGATCAAATGGTGACAGTCTATTATACCTTGAATGCCCCTAAAGGTCCTGCACACAATCCACGCTGGTATCGCGTTTGGGGTGGATATTTGCATAGTAATCACACACAAATTGTAAATACCCGTTTTAATCCCGTGATGTGGAAAATACCCGAAGGAGGACAGCTATCAGAATTAACTGTCCCAATTTCTCAAGCATATAAGTTCGATAATGATAATAAAGTCTGGATGCGAGTTGATCCGCTTTATTTTGAGACTACCCATTGGATAACGGATATTGTTCTGGGTCCCGATGGACAACCGTGGTATCAGATCACATCTGAGTTGGATAAATATAGAAAACATTATGTTCCAGCAACCCATTTAAGGATAATTCCAGATGAAGAAATCAGCCCGCTTTCATCAGATATCCCTGCGGAAAAAAAATATGCTGAAGTAGATTTACAAGCACAAACCTTAATCGCTTTTGAGAATAATGAGGAAGTATTTCGAACAAAGGTGTCAACTGGCATTCCAACAAAAGAAATCATCCCCAAGGGAACCAGAACACCTGAAGGTTGGTATAATATAACTTCAAAATACCCCTCTAAGCACATGGGAGCCATGGATGCAAGTGGTGCCCCAGGTTATTATTCTCTACCCGGTGTGCCATGGTCAATTTTTTATGTTTACGAATATGGAGCAGCCTTCCATGGTACTTACTGGCATAATAATTTTGGAGCTCCAATGAGCCATGGCTGTATAAATATGCGAAATCAGGATGCAAAATGGTTTTTCCGGTGGGTTACACCTACATGGGAGATACCACCGAAAGATCGTTCCATGTGGGATCGGAGAGGTAACGGTACAGCCATTTGGATATATACACGTCGTGATACATCGATTACATCCGGAAACGATTATACAAAATAACGCATTATTAAATTACTGATATGAAATGGTTCTTTGCTTTAAACGAAGCATCTTCTTCTTTTGATAATTATAGCAAGATGCTTCGTGTTGCTGTATATACAGCCTATAAATATACAGAATTAGAACCATTTTTCATATATGATGGTGCAGAGAATGAACTAACTCAATGGTTGCGAAGTAAGGGGGTTAAGATTATTTTTCACCGAGTTAGCATCTACAATGAATTAAAAAGTTTAGATGATCAAAATAATAGTAATTATTTAATTTCCACTGGGAGTGGCGCGTTTCAAAGAATTGATATACCG
>JBAXBF010000461.1:0-2608 GCA_037142095.1 Chloroflexota bacterium | reverse complement strand
AGTTTAATGGTAAAATAATCTTATGCTCGGTATTATACAATCTTTTTTCTTTCGAAGGAGATAAACGATGGACTATGACGTAATTGTTGCTGGACACATATGTTTGGATATCATTCCGGATATGCAGAAGAACACCAACAAAAACTACGAAACAATGTTCCGCCCCGGATCCATGATCACCATGGGACCGGCAACGCTTGCGATCGGTGGACCCGTGCCGAATACGGGATTGGCAATGCACATCCTGGATAACAAAGTCCGCATGGTGGGGAAAGTGGGCGATGATCTCTTTGGGAATGCCGTCCTCGATATCATCCGTTCTTACGGAAAGAATATGGCAGACAGTATGGTCGTGGACAAAGATGTCAAGACTTCATACACTTTTGTCATCAGTCTGCCCAACCTGGACCGTTTCTTCATGCACTGTCCGGGAGCGAACGACACCTTTAAGGTGGACGATGTCGATTTTTCCCAGGTAGAAAAAGTAAAACTTTTCCATTTCGGTTACCCTCCCATCATGCGTACGATGTATGAGGACAACGGCGGGCGGCTCTCGGAGATGTACCGCAAAGCCAAACAAACCGGGGTTACCACTTCCCTGGATCTGGCGGTGCCGGATCCGGAGGCAGCCAGCGGAAAAGCCGATTGGATGCGCATCCTGGATATGGTTCTGCCTTTTGTGGATATCTTCCAGCCCAGCATCGAAGAAATCCTGTACATGGTGCGGCGTGATCTATTCTTTTCCTTCCTGGAAAAATCCCAAAATGGCGACATCCTGCCTTTCATCACCCCCAAAATTCTATCGGAGGTCAGTTATCTCTTGATGGATATGGGTGCCAAGACTGTCGCTATCAAAATGGGATATCGCGGTCTTTACCTGCGCACCAGCGACACGCGCATCATCGAGATGATGGGACGCGCTAAACCGGCTGATCCGGCTTCCTGGGCGAATAAAGAGTATTGGGCGCCGGTCTTCAAGGTCGCTGCGGTCGGCACCACCGGTGCGGGCGATTCGACGATTGCCGGTTTCCTCAGCGCTGTACTGCGCGGCATGTCACCTGATCAAGCGTTGATGGCTGCCAATGCGGTCGGAGCCTGCAACGTTGAAGCGGCGGACAGCCTGGGCGGTTTGCGTTCCTGGGATGCCACCATGCAGCGCGTCGCGGAAGGCTGGGAGCGCGGCGAACTCGTTCTGGATGCACCGGATTGGCGTTATGATCCAGAGATGCAGTTGTGGATCGGTCCGGCGTCACGTTGATCCTGTTAACATAGCTACATGAACTCAATGGAGCGCCTGAAAAAGCGGTTATGCGGTGAGCCGGTGGACCGGGCGCCTAATTTTGATATCTTCATGACCTTCGCCGCTCATTACATCGAACAGCCGCTAAGCCGCTATTATCAGGACTACCGCGTCTTGTGTGATGCGAATTTTGCTGTGCAGGAAGCGTTTGAGCTGGATATCCTGCAGGCGATCTCGGATCCCTACCGCGAGGCGGCTGATTTTGGTCTGAAGGTGAATTTCCCGCAAGATAACCTGCCCATGGCGGAAAAACCCCTGCTCGAAAGACAGACAGACCTCTTAAACCTGCCCCGTCCGGATCCGTCCTGCGGCAGGATGGGTGACCGTCTGGCAGCCGTACGCCTGTTTCATGAGCGTGCTCTAGGCGAGATACCCGTCATGGGCTGGGTGGAAGGCGCCCTGGCGGAAGCGGCTGACCTGCGCGGCGTGGGGGTGGTGTTGGTCGATCTCTTTGATAACCGCGAGTGGTTGAGTGAATTGCTCGAGCACGTTGTGGATGTGGAGATCGCCTTTGCTCGCGCCCAAATTCAGGCGGGGGCGGATATCATCGGGCTGGGGGATGCCGTCGCTTCGCAGATTTCCCCTCGCATGTACCGCGAATTTGCGCTGCCCTACGAGAAACGCATTTTTGATGCCGTGCATGAGATGGGGGCGCTGGCACGTCTGCACATCTGCGGCAATACCTCCCATATCCTCGAAGATATGCTCCAGTCGGGGGCGGACATCATCGACCTGGATTGGATGGTTGATTTTCAACAGGCAGCCGCGCTTTTCAATGGGCGGGCAGCCGTGTGTGGTAATTTCGATCCGGTGGCGGTTATGCTGCAGGGTGAGCCGGATGAGGTTTACCGCTCTGTGCAGCATTGCCTGCGCGCCGATCCGCGTTACGTTATCAGCGCCGCCGGTTGTGAAATCCCGGACGGTACACCCCACGCGAATATCATGGCTCAAAAACGGGCTTTGGCGGAGTTTAATAATTGAACTCGCCGAAGACCGCCCTGACTTTATAAAGGAATAATCAATGAACTCGCTTGAACGTCTTCAAAAGAGATTGCGCGGCGAGCCGGTCGATCGCCCCCCGAATTTTGACATCCTCATGATTTATGCTTCCCATTACATCGGGCAGCCGTTGTCGCATTTCTGGCTGGATCCGCGCGTGCTGTGTGATGCTAATTTCGCTGTCCAGGAAGCCTTTGGCTTGGATATTCTGCAAGCGATCTCCGACTCTTACCGCGAGGCACAGGGCTTCGGCTTGCAGGTCAGCTTCCCGGAGGATGATCTGCCGCGCCCCGATAAACCGCTCCTCGT
>JBAXBF010000460.1:0-2610 GCA_037142095.1 Chloroflexota bacterium | reverse complement strand
CGAACAAAACTATCAACCCCTGACTCGAGCACTTTTTTCTTGTCTTCAACGAAGGCACTCGCGGAAATAGCAATTATTGGCGTTTTAAGCCCTTTCTCCGTAGACTTAATGATTCTGATCGCTTCATAGCCAGTCATCACCGGCATATGCATGTCCATCAGGATAAGATGGGGATCCCATTGTTCAAAAGCAGCCACGGCTTCTTCACCGTTGCTTGCCTCCATAATCTCGAAACCGGGCAATTTCAATATCTCAGTAAGCAACTGCCGGTTTTCAAGCTTATCATCCACGATCAATATCCTATACACTCCTTGACCTGGCTTCAAACCGATCACGTTCCGCTGGAGAATTTCCTGTTCCACAGCATACGCTTCACCTACTTGGACATTAACTTCTAAGCGGAATATGGATCCCCAGCCTGGTTCGCTTACGACTTTAATATCACCCCCCATCATTCTGGCAAATTCCAGGCTAATGGGCATCCCCAATCCTGTCCCACCGCCCGTTTTCACACCACTATAGCTCTGTTCAAATGGCTGAAAGACTTTTACAATTTCCTCCGAAGATATACCTAGCCCGGTATCTTCGACCTCAGCGATCAAGCGTAAACTATTCTCATTTTTTTTATCAGAGCGGATACGCCAGGCGATACCGCCATTATCGGTGAATTTTACGGCGTTACCAACGATATTGATAAAAATCTGTCTCAGCTTGCCTTCATCGGACACCAAATGATGCGGTAAATCGTTATCGATCTCCACATCCAGGTGGAGGTTCTTGGAGTCGGTTCGTACACGGAACATTGCTTCCAGATCATGAATCAACGCATAGATGTCAAATGTTGTAAGATTCAGTTTCGTTCGTCCGGATTCAATTTTTGACATTTCAAGAATATCGTTGATCAAGGCAAGTAAATGTTCACCGCTGCGATTAATGGTATTTAGATGTTTTTTTTGAGTAGCAGTGATATTCTGATCGTGCAACATCAATTGAGAAAATCCAAGAATCGCATTCATCGGAGTGCGGATCTCATGCGACATGTTCGTCAAAAAATTGCTTTTAGCATGATTAGCCATTTCAGCGATGTGTTTAGCCTCCTGTAGCTCCTTTGTGCGCTCCTCAATCATCATCTCAAGGCTCTCGCGGTGCCTGTATAATTCATCTTCTGCCATCTTGCGTTCGGTGATATCTATAATTTGGGTGTAAAAATTGGAGGGATTGCCTTCTGCATCGCGCAACAAGGAGACGTGGATTAACGCATATATAATTTGTCCAGCTTTGGTTACATAACGTTTTTCCAAATGAAAATCAGAAGTATATCCCTTTAACAAATTATTCCGTTCTTGAACGGAGTGTTCAATATCATCAGGAAAGGATATATCCCTAAAATTAAACGTTAGCAGTTCTTCTTCGGTGTAGCCCATGGCATTACAAAAGGCTTGATTGACACGCACGAATTTACCATCCAATGTTGAAATTTCCATTCCTGTGGGGGCAAGTTCAAACATGAGGCGAAACTGCTTTTGTGATTTGTCAAGCATATCTGCGGCACGTTTCTTTTCGGTGATATCTTCAACCAAGGCAATAGAGCCAGCAACTTTCCCCTGGTCATCGATAATTGGGGAAGCCAATAAATTGGCAAAAATGCTATGACCATCTTTATGAAGCAGCGTCAGCTCATATTCTTCATTGATTCCTTGCAATGGTCGTTTTAGATTTGCCCGCGATATCTTTTCACTGTATTCATCCATGAAAGTAAAGAAAGACTTTTCTATCATTTCATTTTGGGAATATCCAAGGATATCAGCCATCTTGGGGTTAACAAAAGTAACGACTGTCTCTATATCCAGCGAAAGAACACCTTCCTGCATTTGATCGACCAATTGACGATATTTCAGATCACTCTTTGCCAGTTCTGCATCCGTACGCTTTCTCTCTGCCAATTTATCTTTTTGTCCTTGCCCGGTAACATCCTGGATCAAATTAATAATACGATAAATCCGATCACCACCATCTTTAATCGGAATCAGAGTCAAATGGGATTGTACATGCCCCTCCTGTAGATACAATATATCTTGACAATGGACAGCTTTTTCAGTATCCAGGCATTGTTGAAAGTTGAATTTTAAAAACTGAATCATTTCTTTGGGGAATATTGTGTCGATTTGTTTACCAGTAACGGCTTGAATCGATAACCCTAATATTTTTTCCCCGGGTGAATTCATACTGATAATTATAAATTGCCCTTCGGTTGAGACATCCACAATCATGACGCCATCTGATATCGCCATGACCATCCATACCATCGGATTAAATATACTATTCGTATTGGATTGTCTTTCACCAGACCATCCAAGGGATTCAAAATTATCACTTATCATGTTTACCACAACTTTTTAGGCGTATAATGTGATTAATTCAATATTATTATAATTTTGAATAATCATGGGTTTATTATACCCCTAAATATAACCATATGAATCACGGATTTCTTTGTCAACCCAAAATTGACTGTGGTTCAGAACGAAGAGGCTGCTGTACCAAGATAATGAAAGTTGACAAAGATAGAATGGCATGATATTATATGTTCAGTCTTATATAATATTACAC
>JBAXBF010000459.1:0-2613 GCA_037142095.1 Chloroflexota bacterium | reverse complement strand
TGGTATCGAGAGTAATCACTTTTTATGCGGTCGTTATCGCACTTGAATCGCTGTTAGGAATAACGGTCTTCCTTACCCGTTCCACCAGGACAGCCAGCAAGGATATTCTCGGCATCTCGACTTCAACCCTGATTCTTATTATTGGGCTGCTGATGATTGGCGCAGCTTCTTTGTTGGTTATCTACTGGAACGTACGCACTCGATTTTTTCAGAATAGATTGCTCTCTCTTCTGGAAAATACTCCTCTCTTCTGGACTCTCTTTCGCGGACTGGCAGCGGGTTTCCTGGTCAGCTTGATCCTTTCAATCCTAAGACCGGATCTTTTCGATGTCTATACCGAATATTACCTGCGCGTCCGAACAGTTTTTATACTAATGGCAGGTTTTTGTCTGCAAACGCTTATATGGCTGTTCATTCTCCGTGCATTGTATTCAGCTAATGTACGTCAAACCTGGAAAGGGACGAAGGATGCCCTCAATTTTCAAACGAGTCAAATCCAAACTGAGGAAGGTGAGTCTCATCTAATTGGGTTTAATCGTTGGCTTGAACCGCTGGTCTTGGGTCTTTTGTTTGCAGGATTGTGGGGCGTGTTGACCCATTTTTCCGGTGGTCCTCAAAGCTGGGATGAAATGAGGTATATGTACCTTTCATTTCATCCTGAGCCTGATCCGATAGTGCTCAACCGCTATTTCCATATTTACTTACAAAAAGGCTTTTTTTGGATGGCAGGAAATGATCCTTTCTTAGGGGTGAAATTGTTCTGGTCATTCCTGATTGCTTTGACCACGATTGTAACGATCCATAATGCGGTTCATTTTTCAAAGAGAAGTCATTGGTTATTTGGGTTGATTGCATTGCTCTTCTTTTTTATTCAACCGAGAATCCTGCCCTTTGCCGGGGTAACTTATGTGGATTACACAGCCATGACTTTAATGAGCCTGGCATTAACCTGCTACCTCTGGTCATTTCGTACTCACAGTTACCGTAGACTCTTTCTTTTCTTGTTGGGTCTAACGATTTTTTTCTCTTATAAATCCACCGATTTAGGGATATTCGCAATCCTTTTCGTTTTTGGACTTGGATTTTCGCAGGAAGATGACCATTTTGTTTTTGATCGCTGGTTTAAGAATTGTGCTCTGGTTTTAGCGGGCATACTTGCTGGACAGTCCTGCTTGATGATTCTCGATCAGATCTTTCTGGGGGATGCTCTTTTCAGTGTACGGCTTTCCTCCTGGTTGCCTATGCTTGAATACAATTTTGGTCCATCTGGTGTGCGAATCCTGATCAACCGCAACCTCTGGCTTTTGATCGTCTTAGCAGGAGTTGTCATAGGTTTGAGCCTTCTTATTCTTGTACGATATAGGCAAACCAGGGCAGCTTCGCTGCCAAAAACCCCTAACCCAATTCTTCCAGATCTGTCGCCTTATATTATTTACGCTTTGGGCGGAGGATTGGCGTTAGCTGCTTTCTATGTCCCCTCGACTATTCGAGGTTGGGACTATACAACAAAAAACATCGGGTTGTGGATTCAATATCTCATTCCAACCATAGGAATCCCATTCCTCTTGTATTTTTCTAGTCTGATTAAGCCCGCAAACAAACGCTGGAAAGCGTATCAGGTTTTATGTTGGCTGATTCCAATTATTTACCTCGTGTTTATCATCTCCTTCGCCAAGGTTTCGCGGCGTTATTTCCTGCCTACTTTGCCTATCATTCTGGTGTTTGGGGCGCAGTTCTTCGATGCGCAGGTATCTTCTGCAACGCTTAAAGGCTGGCTAAAGACCTTCTTGACGATTTTTCTACCTTCTCTGTTGGTGGCTTTAATCGTCAATGTGCCTGTTGGTTTTGTAGTGGGGCTTTTGCTGCTTACGATTGTCTTCGTCAGGGAAGAATACCCGCTGACTTTTGCACTGGCATTGACTTGCGTGATGTTGATTGTCTTGCCAAATATGGCGTATTATGGAGAGCCATTTCTTAACGGAAACCAGGTGCGTCTTTTTGAACGTCGTTTTTCTCCGCTTGAAGCGTCCGCTCAATTTGTAACCTGCTCTGGAGACCCCTTGGTCTTTGCATCTGCAAATTATTATCGTGAGTATGGAGTCTTGAGTGTTGAACAAAAAACACTACGCCGGATGTTTAATCTCTTCTTCCGCTGTACGTTGGATGATTCCCACTTTACCCAACTAGGTGAAATGCCTAGTCTTGTTTCTGATGCAGATGTGTTATCTCGCGAGTCCTTCTCCCCAAAGCTGCTTTTGGATGGCAATTATACCTATATCTATCTGACCGGTAGTGATTGGGACGAGTTTGATGCTTCCGCGAAGAATACCTTATCCATACGATATCAGATAGAAAAAGCAACCTGGACACCGGATAGACGTTTGATTGATTTTAAAGTTGAGCGCCTTCCACTGCAAGAGAATAGGCACAGGGCATTGGCACCGGCGCATTTGGCTGCCCGCCTACCAAGACGACCGCTGCCTGTGCCGCAAACGTTGAGCCAGATCAATAAACCAATCCGCATGGTTTTCCTGTATCGTTGATGATGTCATGGAAAATTCGTTATTGAGCAAGCGCTTATCATCAAAATCGAATATTCGTGCGGTGAACACG